>JANXDC010000002.1 GCA_025059945.1 Bacteroidota bacterium | reverse complement strand
GGTGCGCTTTTTCAAGCGGATCATAACGTAGCCGATCAGCAGAAAAAGGCCGCTTAGGCCGATCGCGTAGACGGATAGCTGCCCTAAGAGCTGCCCCATGTCGGCGATCCTGATAAACGAAAGCCCGCCTGTAGGTGGCGGTTTTTTTTAGGCGGAGAGGGAGGGATTCGAACCCTCGAGTCCGCTTTTGGCGGACCAACCGCTTAGCAGGCGGCCCCGTTCGACCACTCCGGCACCTCTCCGCAAATCGGGTCTCAATATACGACCCCGTCCGAAGACGGGGCAATCCACGAAGCTCCTTTTATTCGCGAGCCTTCGCTAAAGCCTCAGCTCCGGCTACGATCTCCAGAAGCTCCTTCGTGATCGAGGCCTGCCGAAGCCGGTTGTAGCTCAAGCGCAACAGGCGCAGCAGCTCTGTGGCGTTGTTGGTGGCGTTGTCCATGGCCACCATGCGCGCGGCTTGTTCGGCCGCGTTGGATTCCAAGAGCACACGCCAGAGTTGCGCCAGCAGATGCCGGGGCAGAAGAGCGGCCAAGAGCGCCTGAGGATCCGGCTCGTAGAGGTAGTCAACGGCCCCCCTCGAGCCTGCTTGAGCCGGTGTGCGCAGGGACTCCGGGCTGATGGGCAGCAGAGGCTCTACGACCCGATTCGGGGACACCACAGACTTGAACTCGTTATACAGAAGCTCCACCGCATCCCATTTTCCGTCTAGGTAGCCCTCCAGGATCTGATGCAGGATGTCTCGGGCCTGTTGCAGGGCCAGACGCTGAAACACCCCTCGCCAATCGCCCACGAGCCGGTAGCCACGCCTGGCGAAAAACTCGTGTCCCTTTCGGCCCACGGCCATGATCAAAAGCCGGCCCTCGCGGCGATACGCCGCATAACGGGTCTCGATCGTCTCCTCGGCCAGACGCAGCAGGTTCGCGTTGAAAGCCCCGCACAGGCCGCGATCGGCCGTAAAGACCACAAGCAAAATGCGCTGGATCTGACGCGGCCGCAAAAGCGGGTGCGCCTCTAGGTCCTGACGGGCCACCAGGTCGGCCACTAGCTGCCCGATCCGGTGCGCATAGGGGCGTGTTGCCAGCAGGCGCTCTTGTGCCCGGCGCAGCTTGGCCGCGGCCACCATCTTCATGGCCCGCGTGATCTGCTGGGTGCTGCGGACGCTGGCGATGCGCCGCCGGATATCTCGTAGGTTTCCCCCCGCCATGGCCTCTCCTTAGATTGGGGCCTCCTGGGGCAGGAATTTACGCGCAAGCTCGCGCGCCTCCCGCAAGAGCACCTCCTGGGTTTCGGCGTCCAGATCCCCTGTGACCCGTATACGCTCCAAGCGCTCCGGATACTTGGCCTCAATCAGCTCCAGGTATTCGCGCTCAAATTGGCGCACGACCTCAACGGGGATACTGTCCAGCACGCCCTGGGTACCGACGAGGATTATCGCCACCTGCTTTTCAACCGGCATGGGCTCGTACTGGCCCTGCTTGAGTAGCTCCACCAGGCGCGCGCCGCGCCTGAGCTGAGCCTGGGTGGCGGGATCCAGTTCGGAGCCGAACTTCGCAAACGCCTCCAGCTCCCGATACTGGGCCAACTCCAGGCGCAGACGGCCCGCCACGCGCTTCATGGCCTTGATCTGCGCCGCGCCCCCGACGCGAGAGACCGAGATGCCCACGTTGATGGCCGGCCGCACCCCAGCGTTAAAAAGCCCAGATTCCAGGTAAATCTGCCCGTCCGTGATCGAAATCACGTTCGTCGGAATGTAGGCCGACACGTCCCCGGCCTGCGTCTCGATAATGGGCAACGCGGTAAGGCTGCCGCCGCCTTTGACGAGGTCCCGAATCGAGGGGGGCAGATCGTTCATCTGCCGGGCCACGGAGTCGTTCTCGTTGATCTTAGCCGCCCGCTCCAAAAGCCGGCTGTGCAGGTAGAAGATGTCGCCCGGGTAGGCCTCCCGGCCTGGCGGACGGCGCAACAGCAGGGAGACCTCTCGGTAGGCCACGGCTTGTTTGGAAAGATCATCGTAAATCACCAGCGCATGCCGGCCTGTGTCGCGGAAGAACTCCCCGATGGCCGCCCCGGCGTAGGGGGCGATGAATTGCAGGGGGGCCGGACTGGAGGCGGGAGCCGCTATGATCACCGTGTACTCCAAGGCCCCGTAATCCTCCAAGGTCTTGGCCACCTGGGCAATAGTGGAACCCTTCTGGCCGATGGCTACGTAGATGCAGTAGACGGGCTTGTCGGTCTTGTGCGTATAGCGCTGGTTGATGATCGTGTCGATGGCCACGGCCGTTTTGCCGGTCTGCCGGTCGCCGATAATGAGCTCCCGCTGCCCCCGGCCGATCGGGATCATGGCGTCGATGGCCTTAATACCGGTCTGCAGGGGCTCCTTTACGGGCTGCCGGTAGATGACCCCCGGGGCCTTGCGTTCTAGGGGCATCTCGTAGCGCTTGCCCCCGATCGGACCCCGGCCGTCAATCGGGTTGCCCAGAGGATCGATGACGCGGCCAAGCATCTCCTCGGAGACCAGGATGGAGGCAATGCGGCCTGTGCGACGCACCTCATCGCCCTCCTTGACCTCGTCTCTTTCACCAAAAAGCACGGCCCCCACGTTGTCCTCCTCAAGATTGAGGACCATGCCCATCGTGTTGGTGCGGGGGAAGTGGATGAGCTCCCCGGCTTGGCAGTTGGCAAGCCCATAGATGCGGGCGATCCCGTCGCCCACCTGCAGGACGGTGCCCACGTCGTAGATGTCCACCTCCTGCTCAAATCCCGCTAGCTGCCGGCGCAGAATCGCAGACACTTCATCGAGTCGAATCTCAGCCATGCTCCCACCTCGTGCTCTGTTAGTTTAACGCGTACCCCGCCTTTAGCCGCTGGCGGATCGCCTCCAGCTGATGCCGGACGCTGCCGTCGATGATCCGATCCCGCAGTCGGATCCGCAGGCCTCCAATCAGGCTGCGATCCAGGGAGAAAGTCGCCACTACGCGACTGCCCGTGTAGCTTTCGAGCGCCGAGCAGATCTTTTCGTATAGCTCCGGCTCCAGCTCTTGGGCTGCGCTCAACTGTACGCGCACGATCCCCAGGGCTTCGTCACGCAGCTCTTCAAAGGCCTCTAGGATCGACTCCAGATACGGCTCGCGGCCTTTGCGGACCAAGATCTCCAGAAAACGCCGCGTAAGCTCATCCAGGCGCCCTTCAAACAGGGCCTGCACCACGGCAAGCTTTCGATCCCGTCTGATCAAGGGGCTGCGGAAGAAGAGCGTAAGCTCTCGAGACTGGCGCAGCAGCTGACGCAAAGACGCCACATCAGCGCCGACGGCGTCCAGGCGCTGTTGCTTTTGCGCAACCTCCAGGAGGACCTCCGCGTAGTGACGGACGAACCGAGCGCGCATCATATCAAGAGGCCTCCAGCTCGGCCAATACGGACTCTATAAGCTCGCGTTGCCGACGGGCGTCGAGCTGCGTGCGCAAGATCTTCTCTGCGATCAGCACGGCCAGCTCCGCGGCCTCGACGCGCAGCTCCACCAGAGCCCGCTCCTTGTTGCGCTCGATCTCTTCGTGTGCGCGGTCTAGAAGCGCCCGGGCCTCCTGACGAGCCCGGTCCAGAAGCTCCGCCCGCAGGCGCTCGGCCGCCTCGCGCGCTTCGTGGATGATCTTCTGGGATTCAAGTTCAATCTGGTGCCGCCGCCGCTCGTTTTCGGCCTGCAGCCGCTTGGCCTCCGCTAGCATCTGCTCGGCCCGCTCCAGGGAACCCTGGATGCGCTGCTCCCGCTCTACTAGGGCCGCCAGAATCGGCCTCCAGGCAAAACGGGAAAGCACAAACAGCAGCAGAGAGAAAACAATCAGGGTCCATACCGCCATCCCCACATCGATATCCAGCAGCCCCGCCGCCACTAGCAACATGATCGCGTCATCCACCCGCTTGTTTTCGGTTGCGTGTTCGTCTTTTAACCCGAGCCGGGGGTTACTTCAGCAGCGTCAACAGAAGCGCCACCACGATGCCGAAGAGCGCCACGCCCTCGATTAGGGCCGCGCCCAAGATAAAGAGCTGACGGATCTGCCCTACGGCTTCCGGCTGTCGGGCCGCGCCCTCTACGGCCGCGCTACCGATCCTGCCGATTCCGATACCGGCCGCGATGGCGGCCAAACCAGCGCCGATGCCGGCGGCTAGATACGCCAAAGCGCTTGCGTCCATTGTGGTGTTCCCTCCATAGCTGTTCAGTGGGTTGCGTGGTCCTCTTCGTGATGATGTTCCTCTAAGGCGCCCGCGATGAAAACCGCAGACAAAATCGTAAAGATGTAGGCCTGTAGCAGGGCCACAAGCAGCTCCAGGCCGTACACCCCTAAGGTCACGGCCACCGAAAAAGGCGCGACCGCATAGCCCAGGGCTGGAGAGAGACTCGCAAAGACGAAGATCAGCCCCAGGATGCACACAATCGCCACATGTCCGGCCGTCATGTTCGCAAACAACCGGATGGCGAGCGCAAAAGGCTTCGTAAAGAGCCCCAAAAACTCCACCAAGGCCAAAATCGGCCGCAGCGCCACCGGAACCCCGGGCATCCAGAAGATATGTCGCCAGTAATCACGCGAGCCCGAAAGCTGCGTGATCACGAACGTAAAAAGGGCCAGCACCGCGGTGACCGTGATGTTGCCCGTGGCTGTAGCGCCAAAGGGCACCAGCCCCAACAGGTTGCAGAAGAGGATAAAGAAGAAGGCCGTAAGCAGGTACGGCATATACCTCTGGTAGTGCCGCTGGCCCAGGTTGGGGATGGCCACCTCATCGCGAATGAAGAGCACGATCGCCTCCCAGAGGTTCTGCCAAGCCCCGCGCGGGGCGCTTGTGCGCCCCACTCCGGCTCGATATCGACCCGCCAGGGGTATGAAGATGCCCACCAGCAGCAGACCCGCTAGCAGCATAAAAACCCCGTGACGCGTAAGGGAAAGATCCAGATAAATGGGACGGCCATCGCGACGGGCTAGCTTGCCGACTTCGTGCAAAGCAGATGGCTCCTCCTCCGTGGCCTCCGTCGGGGCCTGAGAAGCCGTTTTTTCGGCCCATTCGGCGGGCACAAAGCGCCCATCGCGCAGCGCGGCCGTGGTGGAGGGAAACAGGTGCGCCCCTTCGGCATCGATCAGGATGCGCGGCAGCTCGATTTTGCCCAGTGGGCTAAAATCGAGGTAGTAGGCGTTGGCCACATGGTGCAGCACATCGAGCTGCACACCATCGGATTTCGAAGCTGCCGCCTGGACCGTTGACGTCCCTAGAAGGGCGCAGCATAGAAGGGAGAACGGCGCTCGGGTTCGCATGTTCACACGCCATTTTCCGTCTTCGGGGGTGGGCCGATAGTTCGACCCAGAATCCGCACTTCCCCGATTTTCAGGCCCACATACGCAATCAAAAAGCTCGTGAGGAGGGCCTCAACAGAGAGGCGGCCAACCTGAACCGCCAGCGCGATTCCGAGCACGACGCCCAGGAAACGCGCCGCCATGTTCCATAACACGGCGCGCAAAGATACGCGATCGGCACGTAAAAAGAAACGCCGTAGCGCCCAATATCCCACATAGGCATGCAAAGCGGCCAGTAGCCCCCCAAAGGCGACCCCGCCGCCCACGGCCGGGTTATCCTGGCCCCAAAAAAGGCCTATGCCGCAGGAAAGCGCCACGCAGAGCCCGATGGCGCTCCCCCAGCTGCGTTCTCCCCGTTTGGGTTGGGAGGCGTAGGCGAAAGGCACGCGCTTGTTTTTCATCCCGCATCGGATCGGCCCGAGGGGGGCTCCCGAAGCAGAAGCCGCACAAGCTGCCACAGCGCGCTCAGGACCCCTAGCACAGCTCCGATCAGGATGAGCCAGGGGCCGGTGCCCAGATACCGGTCGAGCCCATAACCCAAGAGCACAAGCCCGAGCAAGCTGCCCAAAATCTGGCTGCTTAGGACCAAATACCGATAGGCTTCGCGCGGGCCGGATGGGGGCGGCTTAGCCTGCATCAGGCGAGCTCGGGGCTAGATTCGGCTCCATCGACTACGTGGACCTCCAGGCGATGGCACTCCCCCTCAAATTGGGCGCCCTCTTCAATCACAAGCCGTTGCATCAGCACCTGTCCCGCCACGCGGGCTGTGGCGCGCAACACAACGCGCTCGGCTCGGATAGCTCCTTGCACGAACCCCGCCACATCGGCGCAGCTAGCTTCTAGGTCCCCTTCCAGGCGTCCCTCAGGGGCGATGACGACTTTGCCGTCTGCGTTGATCTGCCCCCGGACGGAGCCCGCCATGCGCAGATCACCGCATACACGCAACGTTCCCTGGATGACCGTGCCCGGAGCAATCATGTTGAGCGCTCCGGTTCCGGACCTGGCCGCGGAACTTGCGTTTTTTCTAAACATGCTGCGCGCCCTCGCTATCGATCCGTGGTGCCCACGATAGAACGCACGCCATATAAATACGGCAATGGATCCAAAGGGATGCCCTCATGCCAGAGCTCCAGATGCAGGTGTGG
The DNA here is from genome assembly GCA_025059945.1 of Bacteroidota bacterium. NCBI lineage: Bacteria > Pseudomonadati > Bacteroidota > Bacteroidota bacterium. The sequence goes on along the minus strand of JANXDC010000002.1, from coordinate 49,499 downwards.
ACCCGTGGTGATCATCCCCGAACGGCCGCTCAGGGCGATGGTCTCCCCAGCCCGCACGCGCTCGCCAAGCCGTCGAAGCAAGCGCTGGTTATGCTTGTAGACGCTAAGAAAGTTGCGCGCGTGTTGCAGGACGATCGTGTAGCCCCCTTCTTGAGTCCAATCCGCAAAGACCACAAAACCGTCGGCTATGGCGCCCACAAGGCTTCCTTCCGGAGCGGCGATATCGATGCCCCAGTGGCCGATTCGGGCATCTAGTCCGCGCGTCACCACCCCCTCCACGGGCGACGGAGCCGGAAATACGATCGGCTCTAGCACATTGGGGCTTAAACTGGTCCAACGCACTGGTGTCGGCTCCGCAACGGCTGTGTAAGCTTCGGAGGCCGAATATGTCTCCAAAGGAAGGGGCTCCCCCGACGTCGGAGCCGGCTCCGGCGCATCCTCGGCTCGGAACTCGCCCAGGAGCACCTGGCGCATACTGTGGATATAGGCGGCTTGGGCGCGCAGGCTATCCTCTAAAGCCAGAAGCCGCTTTTGCATTAGCTGGATCTGCTGATGGGCCCCTGGGCTTACGCGGCTTGGGATGAGCCCCTGAAGCGGCGTGTAGGCGATGAGCACAAGGGCGCCTCCTAAAAGCAGAAGCCCCAAACCCACGAGACCCAAGAAAAGCACAACAAAGCGCACCCGAAGCGAATAGAGGGGGTGGGCGCTATCCTCCACCATCCATATCACGGTGTGCAAGCGCCCTAAACAACGCCGCAGGCGCGTCCACGGAAACCTCATCATCGCACCTTGGCCCCACCCGAGGAAAATAGCCCGCATCCGGTGGGGATGCAACTAGGCGCGCGCCAGGGCATAATCTGCGAGATCCACCCGAATGTAGCGGGCCAGAAGCGGATGCACCCGCTTGATCTCCTGGTACATGGCCTGCGCGATCCGCCGATAGGCGGGATGCCCCTGGCGACCGGAGCGCAGCGCGATAAGATGATGCAGCTCCCGCAGGTTGGCCGTAAGCAGCATCCGCCTGCGGTAGGCCATCGGCAGCACATAGGCGGCCTCGTGCGGATGGGTCTGGGCGATCTGGGCGTACACCTGAGCTGCCCGCTCTATGGGACCGCGGAGCTTCGCCTCTAGTCCCCATCGGCTAAGGGGCTCCGGAAGCTCATAGCCGTGCTCAGGCCCAAAGGGCTGCACCAGCTGCGTGGCCATTCGATGTCGCTGTAGATCGCGGTAAGCCCCGAAGTCCAGGAGAACGTCGAAACTGTAGCTTACAAGCTCCAAAGCCCGCATCGGCTCATCATGGGGCCCGCGCCCGGCCAAGTAGGCATCAAGCACCTCCTCTTGAGCGCCTGCCTCGAGCCCCTCAACCAGACGGCGCAGCTGCTCGTAGGGCAGGCGCGTCTGCTCATACAGGATCGCGCACAGCAGCTTTCGCTCAGCCTCCGGATCGTACTCCACAAGCACGACCGGCCGGGCTGGCTCGGGCTCCGGACGGCCCAGCAGACGGGTCGCGCAGGCGGCCACGCGAGCCGGAGTCTGGGCCCTGTAGGGGTTGTAATCGGCGTACTTGACCAGGGTGGGCACGACCTTGAGCGCCTCAGCCTTGATGCGGCCGGCCAGCTCCCGCACCTCCGCTAGCGGATGAGAGAAGAGCTTGCGCAGCAGATGCTCCAGGGATCGAGCATTGATCGTCATGCCCAGGTTGGTCAGCGCAGCGGCCGGAAGCAGATACCGAAGCAGATCGCAGGCCTGGGCGCGCAAAGCCGCCTCGTAAGCGCGCTCGGACTGATCCGGCGCCCTCGGGATCTCGGCCCGCAACCGCTCCAGCACATGGGGCATGAGGGCGTGGTATGTCTCTAGCAGCTCCCTTGCCACATCCCGGTACGCCCCATACCAGGGCTCCCGCCGATGCTCGGAGAGCGCGTAGAAGCGCTCCGGATTGAAGACCACGTACCGGGTGGACTTCTCCGTAAAAGAAGCCAGGCGGGCGTCCTCGACCGCCTTGCTGGCCAAAATCGAAACGTCCTCTACGGCCAGGTGCACGACAGCGTGTTCGGCCACAGAGGCGTGTCCGTAGCCGATCACCCATTTCTCGTGAAACGCCCGGGCCCGCTCCTGCAGCGCTTCAAGCCCATCGGAGTCCTCAGGAGGTCCCGGCTGCGCGCCCAGAAATGCGAGGTCCTGCTCCCGCAGAAGCTTGAGCAGGTTCTCCCGCAGCCCGTGCGGAGAGCGGCTGTAGTAGGCAAACAGTACGGCTATGACCTCTTCGGGCAGGTTGCGCAGCGCAAAAACCGGCCCCTCTAGGTTCGTCACGTAAGGCTTCAGTAGCTCCCGATCCTCTGGACGCATGACCTCTTCCTCGGGCTTGCCTTCCTAAAGGTACGGCCTTCGTGAGCAAGGACGGGAGTGTTTCGGAAACCGGCCGCCTATATTTTTAAAGCGTGCGTTGGGTTCAGAAAGACCTCAACCTGCGCCCTCGACCCCGTGGGGTGCACCTCATTACAGGAGAGATCACGGCCCAGCTTCCGGAGCTGGCGTGGTTTTCTGTGGGGATGCTGCATCTGTTTTTGCGGCACACATCGGCCTCGCTGGCCCTAAATGAAAACGCCGATCCCGATGTGCGTCGGGATCTAGAGGCCTTCTTGAACCGGCTTGTACCGGATGAGAGCCCTTACTTTCGGCACCGTCTTGAGGGCCCGGATGATATGCCCGCCCACGTAAAGGCGGTCCTCATCGGCCCAGGCTTGTGGATCCCCGTCCGAGATGGACGGCTATATCTGGGGACTTGGCAGGGGATCTATTTGTGCGAGCACCGCGATCGCGCGGGCGCGCGTTCGGTTACAGCCACGCTTTTCGGGCAATCGGAGGAGCAAGGGCCATGAGCACCCCTTGGGCTCTGGTTACGGGGGCCAGTTCCGGCATCGGGCAGGCGCTTAGCTGGGAGCTTGCCCGCCGAGGTCTGTATGTGTTAGGCGTCGGCAGACGGGCACAGGCTTTGGAGCAGACACGCGCCCGGGATCCGGCGCGCATTCGGGTTGTGGTGGCCGATATCGGCTCCCCAGAGGGGCGAGAAGCCGCGCTTGAAGCGCTTCCGGATCAGGCTTCGCTGAAATGGCTAGTGCACAACGCCGCCGTGCTCGACCCCATAGGACCCCTTGCCTCGGTATCGCTATCGGCATGGCGGGCGCACATGGCCGTAAACGTCGAGGCCCCGCTCTTCCTGACCCAGCTCGCCTTGGAGCGCATGCCGGCCGGAGGGCGCATCCTGCACCTCTCCTCAGGCGCCGCTCACCGTCCATATGTGGGCTGGGGGGCCTACTGCACGGCCAAAGCCGCTCTGCATATGCTGTACCGATGCCTAGACCAGGAGCTAGCCTCGCGCGGCATTCGGGTCGGAAGCGTTCGGCCCGGGGTCGTGGACACGCCGATGCAGGCGCGCCTGCGGGCCACTCCCGAAACGCTTTTCCCGGCCCGGGCCCGCTTTATCGGCCACTACGAACGCGGAGAGCTTCTGGATCCCTCGGTTGTGGCGCGGTTTCTGGCCTGGCTTCTGCTTGTCGTAGACGCCGAAACCTTCGCCGCGCAGGAGTGGGATATCCGAGAGCACGGAGCCCTGCTGCCGGTCGATTTTTAGGAGGCGGGTGGATTGGGGTTTAACGGCCGCAGCACGATCTCACTTACCAAGAAGTTATCCGACGTCTCCAGGATGAACACGATGCAGCGCGCCACTTCTTCAGGCTGCATCATGTTTTTGTGCCGCGGCAGGCCCAGCGGATCGAAAAACGGCGTGTCGATCGAGCCCGGATAGACGCAGGTGACCTTGATCCCGAACTCACGCAGCTCCTTCATGAGGGCCTCGCTGAAGCCCCGCACGCCGAACTTGGAGGCGTTGTAAGCCGTAAGCTGGGGATTGCCCATGAGGCCCGCGATAGAGGCGATGTTGACGATATGCCCGTAGCGCTGGGCCTTCATAAGGGGCACAACGGCCCGCGTGCACAGAAAAACGCCCGTGAGGTTGGTCTCGATCTGCATCTGCCAGTCTTCAATGGAGAGCTCCTCGACGTTGGCGAAACGCCCCAGACCGGCGTTGTTGACGAGCACGTGCACCGTGCCCCATCGGTTCTGGATTTCGCGCACGGCCCGTTCCACGTCCGCCGGACGGCGCACATCGCCCACAAGGGGCAAAAAGCGGCCCGAGCTGCGCTGAGCCAGCTCCTCGAGCTCCGACTCGGATCGGGCCATGCCGGCTACGCGGGCGCCGCGCTCCAGGAGCGCCTCCACAAGCGCACGCCCCAGCCCACGGCTCGCCCCGGTAACCCAAGCGACTGCCTGCCGTAGCTCCATAACCGCTTCCTTATGCGAACGCAAAAAGGGGCGGTCCGATGTTACAAAACTGGGCTTTGGGCCGCAAGCCCGCCTAAAACCCCCAGATTCGCGCCGGGGCTAGCTCCACCAGGTTCCCGGCCGGATCGCGCACATATAGGCTCCGGACCCCTCCCGGCCAAAGGGCCTCTTGCACGGCGTATCCGGCCTCCTGCAGCCTCCGCCGCCACCGCTCAAGCTCCGTCTCGGGGATGCGAAAGCAGACGTGTACGCTACCCCGGGCGCCGTGCGCCGGGAGCGGTCCGGGACGCGTCGTCTCTTCGGGGTTGAAGACCAGGAACACCCCGCTTCCGGCCCGGAAGAAAGCCTGCCTGGGGGGATCAAAACGAAAACAGGGTAGCCCTAACACCCCCTCGTAGAAGCGACGCGCCGCCTCTAGATCCGAGGCGTATACGCAGGTCTCAAGCACCTCCATCGATTCCGCCCAGCTTGAGCAGGCGCTCGGCTACGGCATCGGAGACCGGCACCACGCTCAGGCGGTTGCCCCGACGCAAAATCCAGAGCTCTTCAGGCGAGAACGCCCTGCGCAGCACCTCCAAGCTGACGTATCGGGAGAAACGGGCCTCGAAACGCACGCGGACCGTCCACCATCGGGGCGCCTCCGGGCGCGCCTTGGGATCGTAATACGGGCTTTCGGGCTCAAACTGCGTCGGATCCGGCACCTCCGTTTCCACCACGCGCATAAGGCCCGCCACACCGGGAGGAAAGGCGTTGGAATGGTAAAAAAAGGCCCGATCGCCGGGCCGCATCTGCCGCAGGAAGTTGCGCGCCTGGTAATTGCGCACCCCATCCCAGAGCGTCTCCCCGTCGCGCTCTAAATCCTCTATGCTGTAGACTTGAGGCTCAGACTTGAGGAGCCAAAACGGCATTCAGGCCTCCACGACTTCGCTTAGGATCACGGTCAGGATATCGACGAAACGCTGCGCATCCTGCGCCATAGCCTGACCCTCTGGAGAACTCATGGCCTGTTTGAAGGCCTCCACGGAGGCGAAGTACATGTCGCAGACAAGATAGGGCCCCTCCGACCCCATGAGCGTACGACGCTGCCGGGCCACCTCCACACGCTCCAGACCCGGCAGGCGCCGCACCAGAGGCAGATGCTCCTGAAAGTATGCCCGCTCAAAACCCTCCGGATCCTCGGGCTTTCGGTATAAGGCGGTCATCCGAACCATGTCCTGTCCCCCTCTGGATGCGTCCGCCGGCGATACCACCGGCTGTAGGCCCAAATAAGCCCCCACAAAAGCAGAAGCGCAACCCCGCCTCCTGCAAGCCAAGCCCAAATGGGCGCGCTGCGCCTTGAATCCTCCTGCTGAGGCAAGTCCCAGCGCAAGCGGCGTTGTTCTAGGTATGCCAGCAGGGCGGCTTCGACCCGTGCCCGCGCGCGAGGGCCGACGGGCACCACGGCCCCTTCACGGGCGCGCGCCTGATACCAGGCCAGATAACGCCGGGCCTCCTCCGGCACCCCGGGTGCGGCGTCCTCGGCATAGGGCCAAGGCTGCTCCCCGAACCAGCCCTCCGTGTTGTCGACTAGCAGACTCCGGTTGGGCGCAACCCATAGCTGCGTCCGCACATGCGTCGGGCGGGGCATGACAATGCGAGCCGGTATACGGAAGTAGCCCAGCAGGGTCACGTAGGCCATCTCCAGCTCGCTGCACCAGCCGAAGCTATACAGGGGCTGCCCCGCCCAGCGGTAGGGCGGGGATTCGGCAAAGAGATCACCCAGGAAAAGGCGCGGCACCCGATCCACCGCGTGCGCCCGCTGTACGTAGCGGTGCCCGCGCCGAAAGCGCACATACAGAGGCTCGTAGACGGGCCCGGTCGGCGTGTCCAGCCGACGCAAGATCTGCGCCCGCTCATCCATGTAGGCGTACCGCACACCCAAGAGGCCTCCCCCCCACGGACGACGATGCGCCGCTACAAACTGATGCAGCAGATGGGCCACAACCAGCCGATGCCGCACGTCCGGGTCGTCCGCGTTGAGCGCATGGCGTTCGGCCAGGCGCACCAACAAGGCCCTATGCGCCCTCCAGTAATCGGACGCATACCGGGCTACGAGATCCTGCAGCCAACGGTCGCTCGGCACAAGGCCAGAGTCCGATAGCGCTATCCAGAGCGCAAGCAGCCTCATGTATTCGGAGCAGGGCAAAACCCAATCCGCTGGATCGGCTACTCGGCCACGCGCGCGGCCTTGCGCTGGATCTCCTGTATCAGCTCCCGAAACTTGGCCTTGGGCAGTATGGCCTGCGTCATGTGGCCTTCGGCGATCTTGACCGCCTCGTTAAAAGCCTCAAAGCGCGCCACGACCCGGCGTTCCGTGACCTCGGTGGCGGTGGCCACGATGCGCACCCGCTGCCCCACGGGTGTGGGGGCCAAGTGCCGAATGTAGAGCTCCGTTCCGGCCCCCTCTTCATGCGGCTCCAAGTAAGGCAAAATCAGCTGCCGACAGGTCCACTCCACGTCCTCGGCCAGCTTGAACGTAGCGTAGAGGGGATGAACGACTTTGTTGCGAAACTCGGCGATGTCGGCCGTGCTGACCACCTTTTCGTAAACGGCCTGATCGCCCGCTTTGAGCCCGGGCTTCATCGCGCTTGCTCCGATTCCGGCTGTGGACGGGGGGCGGGGCGGATGACCGTATCATACCAGGGTTTTTTGGCGCGCTCGCCCAACTCATCGACGTAGAGGTGCTTGGCCTCCAGAAAAGCCTTGAGCCCATCTTCGCCGAATTCGCGACCCAGGCCGCTTTGCTTGTATCCGCCAAAGGGGGCCTTTTCGGTGAGCAGATGGTACTCGTTGATCCAGACCGTGCCAGCGCGCAACCGACGGGCTACTTCGAGGGCGCGCTCCCGGTCTGCGCTCCAGACGGCCGCGGCCAGCCCGTATGGGGTCCCGTTGGCGATCGCGATCGCCTCCTCCACGGTCTCATACGGTATGACCACGAGCACGGGCCCGAAGATCTCCTCCTGGGCGATCCGCATCTCGGGCCGCACGTCGATGAACACCGTGGGTTCGATGAAGTATCCAGGCCGCTCCAGCGCTCGGCCGCCGCAGAGCAGGCGCGCCCCCTCTTGTTTGCCCACCTCTATGTAGCCGAGCACGCGCCGCAGTTGGGCCTCTGAGACAACCGGGCCCATGTCGGTCTCCTTGTCTTTGGGGTCGCCTACGCGCAGATCTTGCAGACGGGCCTTGAGACGTTCTAGCACAGTCTCGTAACGCGAACGGGGAACAAGCAGGCGGCTTCCGGCCTCGCAGCATTGGCCAGCGTGATAAAACATGGCGTAGATGGCGCCATCAATGGCGTGTTCCAGCTCGGCGTCCTCAAGCAGGATGTTGGCGGACTTGCCTCCGCACTCCAAGGTAAGACGCTTCATCGTTCCCGCGGCGTTTTCCATTACGCGCCGGCCGACCTCGGTTGAGCCCGTAAAGGAGACCTTGTCCACCAGCGGATGGCGCACCAAGTATTCGCCTACCTCGGCGTCTCCGGTGATGATGTTCACCACCCCCGGCGGCAGGCCCACTTCGTTAAGCAGCTCCCCCAGCATGAGCACGGAGGCGCTCGCTTCAGGAGCGGGCTTGAGCACCACGGTGCAGCCCGCCGCCAGGGCCGGGCCCAGCTTCCAGGCGGCCATTTTGAGGGGGAAATTCCACGGCGTGATAGCCGCCACAACCCCCACGGGCTCGTAACGCAGGTAATTGCGGCTCACCCCGGGCCTGGATATGTCCTCAAGCTCCCGCTCGAAGACAAACCTGCGAGCCAGACGGGCGAACGTCACCAGGGCGCGGCCCGAAAGGTAGACGTCCTCTTTGGCCTTTTTGTACGTAGAACCGGCATCCCGGATCTCAAGCTCCAGGAAGTCCCGAAAACGCTCCTCGCTGATCTTTTTGGCCAGAGCCTCCAGCAAGCCGGCTCGCTCCTCCGGGGTCGTCTGGACCCAAGGCCCCTTCTCGAAGGCGCGCCGGGCGGCGCGCACGGCCTCCTCGGCGTCCTGCGTCGTGGCCCAGGCCACCTGGGCGAAGGCCTCGCCGGTGGCCGGATCTATGGCCGGTATAGTGCCCCCGTCGGAGGCCGGTCGGTATCGACCGTCGATAAAAAGCTCATAGACTCGTACGCTCATGAGAAACCTCCCGCTTGCCTTTAATGATACGCACATTCCGGGCACAAGCGCGAGCCGTATTTCGAGCTTGTGCGGGCGCGCCCCAAGGGGCGAGCTTTAAGAGATGCGCCCGATTCTGCTTTCCTGGAGCGGGGGCAAGGACAGCGCCCTGGCCCTGTGGCGGCTTCTGCGGAGCGGCTCCTGGCGGCCGGTGGGGCTGCTCTGCTCGATCAGCCAGCCCTACGATCGGGTGACCATGCACGGGGTGCGGCGCCAGCTCATAGCCCAGCAGGCCCAGGCCCTAGGCATAGCGCTCGTGCCGATCTTTCTGCCCCCAGAGCCCACAAACGCCGCCTACGAGGCAGCCTGGGCCGAGGTTCTTTGGGAATGGCGCCGTCGCGGCCTGCGCCATGTAGCCTTCGGGGACGTGTTCCTGGAGGACATCCGGGCCTATCGGGAAAGGCAACTGGCCGCTCTGGGATTGGAGCCGGTCTTTCCCGTCTGGACGGGGAGTTCAGACCGGAAGGCGAGCTGGAGGCTTTTGGAGGAGTTCTGGTCTGCCGGGTTTCGAACCCGCATCGTGTGCGTGGAGCTCAAGAAGCTCGGCCCCGAGTGGGCGGGACGCGAACTGCGGCCCGCGCTGGCGCGCCGGCTGCCTTCGGAAGTGGACCCGTGCGGGGAGAACGGCGAATTTCATACGTTCGTTTTCGCGGGACCTTGCTTTCAAAGCCCCGTTTCGCATCGTCTGGGGAGTCGAGTCCTGTGCCGGGGGTTCTGCTATCGGGATCTAGAAGAGTAGGCTCAAAGCGCCTTACGCCTCTACGGCGGTATGCAGGAACTCTTTGCCGCGCGCCAGCTGATGTTGCAGTAAGACGAGCACCTGCTTAGGCTCCGCATCTGCCGATGCGCACAGGTTTCGGAAGGCGCGTTTCTCGGCCAACGCCTGCCAGTCCAGATGCGGCGTAAGGGGCAGCGCGTACCCCACCCATTTGCCCACGGCCAGGGCGTAGCCCAAGGGCTTTAAAGAGTGGGGCAGAGCCTCTGGGTCGCCTTGATAGGTGATGAGCCACTCTAGCTCTTCGGCGAAATGCCATTCCCGTACCGCATGAGCGCCGACCTGAACGTGATCGATACCCAGGATCGCGCGCTCTTCTTCAACGGAGGGGACCCGGCCATCGGCCGCCCCGTACCAGATCGCCTCATAGAGCTCGGGCTCGTTGTAGAGCAGCACCAAAGCCCCCACGTTGTGCAATAGCCCGCCGGTAAAGGCCAGGGCTTTAGCGGCGAGCTTTAGGGAGTCAGCGAGGAATTGTGCAAAGAAAGCCGTGCCTAGGCTATAGGTTAGCAGCTGCCGGTAAATCCGCACCTGTTCTTCGGTGCGCATGAGGTTGCGCAGCCGCAGCATGGAGATCGTAGTGACGATGTTAGAGACTTCAACGAGCCCCAGCAGGCGAACGGCCCGCCCGATGTCGCTTACGCGCACACGTAGCCCGTAGTAGGCGGAGTTGACCCGACGCAGCACGGCCACCGAGGTGGCCACGTCGCGTTCGATGATCTGGGTGAGGCGAGCGAAATCGGCTTGCTGCGCTCCAGCCGCAAGGATTTCGCTTACCTGTGCTACGGTCGCCGGTAGGGGCGGTAGCTCCAGATCGAAGGAAAGCGGCTTGCTGAGCCGTACCGCCGGGGGCTGCTCTCGGGAGGGCTGCATATGTCGCTCCCTTGCCTTTTCGGCTTCGGGCCGCTTCTTGGACCGCCCTCTTCACCTACCCCCCGAGATAAGTCCCCCCACAGGAGCGGTTTTTCAGCTGCGGCCCACAAGCTGCGCCAGAACCTGGCGTACTTCCTGATCGTGCTTGGCCGCGTCGACCTTATCGAAGACGTATGCGATTCGGCCCTCGGGATCGATAATGAAAGTCTTGCGCTGGGCGAACAGGCCCATCGGGGCCAACACCCCATAAGCGCCCGCGATCTTCTTATCGACATCGCTTAGCAGCTCAAAGGGCAGCCGGTGCTCGGCCTTAAAACGCTTCTGGGTCTCCAGATCATCCAAGCTCACGCCCAGGATCACGGCCCCCAGCTTCTGAATCTCCGCATAACCGTCGCGCAGCGCGCACGACTGAGCCGTGCAGCCCGGTGTGAAGGCCTTGGGGTAGAAGTAAAGCACCACCCAGCTTCCTTTAAGATCACGCAGCCGGATCGTTTTGCCGCTAGTGGCGGGGGCCTCAAAATCCGGGGCCGGATCGCCTACCTTGGGCTTTTTGTCAGAACCCGGCCAAAGGGTCAGAGCGAACACAAGCAACACGTGTACCATCTTCACCTCCTGCGTTGCTGAGCGCATAGGGAAACGCTTTGGCGAAAACCAGAGGTTCCTTTTTCCCCTCCGTTTACTCCTCTTCCTCGCCGCCTGCAAACTGGGCCCGAAGCCGTTCGATGACCTCGGCGCTTTCCAAGGTGGTCATGTCTCCTAGGCGCTCCTCACCTGAGGCGATTTGGCGCAACAGGCGGCGCATGATCTTGCCGGAGCGCGTCTTCGGGAGCCCCTCACTAAAGATGATCTCTTGGGGCCGAGCTATGGAGCCGATCTGTCCGGCCACGTGCTGGCGCAGGGCCTCCTTGAGAGCGCCCGATGGTTCTACGTCGGGCTTAAGCACCACGAAGGCGACCACGGCCGTGCCCGTAAGCGGGTCGGGCCGGCCCACAACGGCCGCCTCGGCCACGGCGGGGTGGCTGACCAAGGCCGACTCGACTTCCATCGTGCCCAGCCTGTGGCCGCTTACGTTGATGACGTCGTCGACGCGCCCCAGCACCCAAAAGTAGCCGCGCTCATCGCGCCGCGCCCCGTCTCCGGAAAAATACAAGCCCGGGATCTCCTTCCAGTACTGGCGCTCATAGCGGGCCTCGTCCCCGTAGATGGTGCGCATCATGCCCGGCCAGGGGCGTCGGATCACCAAAAACCCCCCGGTGTTGGGCGGCAGACTCCGCCCCTCTCGGTCGACCACGTCGGCCTCCACCCCGAAAAACGGCAGCGTGCAGGAGCCCGGCACCAGGGGCGTGACCCCAGGCAGAGGGCTGATCATAATCCCCCCGGTCTCGGTCTGCCACCAGGTATCCACGATCGGACAACGGCCTCCGCCGATAACGCGATAGTACCACATCCAGGCCTCGGGGTTGATGGGCTCCCCCACAGTGCCCAGCAGGCGCAGGCTCGAAAGATCATAGCGGCGTGGGTAGGCCTCCCCCCAGCGCACAAAGGCCCGTATGGCCGTCGGCGCCGTGTAGAAAACGCTCACCCGGTACCTTTCCACGATCGACCAGAAGCGGCCCGGATCGGGCCAATCCGGAGCCCCCTCGTAGATGAGGCTTGTCACCCCGTTGGCCAGGATGCCGTAGACCACGTAAGAATGGCCCGTGATCCAGCCGATGTCGGCCGTACACCAGTACGTGTCTTCTTCCTTGAGATCGAATACGTATCGGGCCGTGGTGGCCGCATACACCATGTATCCGCCCGTCGTGTGCACCACGCCCTTGGGCTTGCCTGTGGTGCCCGAGGTGTACAGAATAAAAAGGGGATGCTCGCTGTCCAAGGGCTCGGCCGGACAGGTTCCGGATGCGGCGGCCATGAGCTCATGCCACCAGTGATCTCGCCCAGGTTCCCAGGGCACCTCGCATCCGATGCGGCGATAGACGATCACATGCTCTACGGTGGGCGCGCCGCGCTGAAGGGCCTCTTCGACGTTCGCCTTCAGGGGCACGATCTTGCCCCGACGCCACCCCCCGTCGGCGGTCACGATCAAGCGGGCCCCGGCGTCGTTGACCCGATCCCGCACGGCCTCGGCCGAAAACCCTCCGAAAATGACCGAGTGCACAGCCCCGATGCGCGCGCAGGCGAGCATGGCGACAACGGCTTCCGGAACCAGCGGCATGTAGATGGCCACCCGGTCGCCCTTCTGCACGCCCAGGGACCGCAGCACGTTGGCGAAGCGGCAGACCTCCCGATACAGGTCCTGGTACGTGAGCACCCGCTGCTCGCCCGGCTCTCCCTCCCAAATAAGAGCAGCCTTGTTGCGGCGCCACGTACTCAAATGCCGATCTAGACAGTTATGAGACAAGTTGGTTTGACCGCCCACAAACCACTGCGCCCGCGGCGGATCCCAGAGCAGCACCCGATCCCAGCGCCGAAACCAGTGAAACCCAGAGGCCACTTCAGCCCAAAACGCCTCCGGATCCGAAAGGGAGCGCTCGTAGAGCGCGCGGTACTCCTCCAGACTGCGGATGTGGGCCTGTTCTTGAAAAGCGCGCGGGGGATAGAAGATCCGGTCCTCCTGCAGCACGCTTGTGAGCGTATCCTGAGCCATGGCCGACCTCCTCCTTTTTGCTCTATGCCCCGTCCCGGACGGCTGCGCTCAGAGCTTCTCCACCAACAGGGCCATGCCCTGCCCGACCCCCACGCAGAGGGTCACAAGCCCCAGGCGCGCCTCCGACCTGCGGCGCATCTCGTGCAACAGCGTAACCAAAAGCCGAGCTCCCGTGGCCCCCAGCGGATGGCCCAGAGCGATGGCTCCCCCGTTGACGTTTAGGCGGCTCATATCCAGATCCAGTTCGCGCACGCAGGCCAAAACCTGGGCCGCGAAGGCTTCGTTGAGCTCGATCAGGTCGATTGCGTCCAGCCGCACCCCAAGCCGGGCCAACAGCTTGCGCGTGGCCGGAACCGGGCCGATGCCCATCACGTCCGGATGCACGCCCACGACGGCCGAGCCCAAAATGCGCGCCCAGGGCCTGATGCCCAGGGCCCGAGCCTTGGACTCGGACATGAGCAGCAAGGCGGCCGCCCCATCGTTGATGCCGCTAGAATTGCCGGCCGTGACCGTGCCGCCTTCCCGAAAGGCAGGCTTCAGCCGGGCTAGCTTCTCCAAGGTCGTATCCGGACGCGGGTGCTCATCCTGCTCCACAAGCATCGGTTCCCCTCGGGGGCCGGGCACCGGAACAGGGACGATCTCCTCGCGAAACTTGCCCGCCTCGATCGCAGCCCGGGCGCGCATCTGGCTTTCGTAAGCGAAGCGGTCCTGTTCCTCACGCCCGATCCCGTAGCGCTCGGCGACGATCTCGGCGGTCTCGCCCATGGAATACGGATAGTAGCGCGCCGCAAACCGGGGGTTTACGAAACGCCAACCGATCGTGGTATCGTAGATCTCCGCCTGACGCCCGAAAGGCTCCGTCTGCTTGGGCAAAACAAACGGGGCGCGGCTCATGCTCTCTACGCCCCCCGCTATGAAGACGGAGCCCTCCCCGACCTGTATGGCCCGCGCGGCGTAGGCCACGGCCTCAAGCCCGGAGGCGCAAAGGCGATTGACCGTAACCCCGGCCACCGTCTCCGGTAGCCCCGCGATCAGGGCGGCCATGCGGGCCACGTTGCGGTTGTCTTCCCCGGCTTGGTTGGTGCAGCCCAGCACCACATCCTCGATCTCGGCCGGGTCCAGCTCAGGATGGCGTTCCAGGAGCGCTCCCAGCAGGTGCGCGGCCAAGTCATCCGGCCGCACGCGGGCTAGCGCGCCCCCGTAACGACCAATCGGGGTGCGCAGCGCGTCTACAATAACCGCATTCTCCGCCATGGCCCTTTTTTTGCGAAAGTAAATACGGTTGGTCTTGCGGGAAAACATCGGCCTTCGGCGCACCGGGGTTTCGGCCGAGACGTTTTTCGGGCAAAGAACCTCGCAACACCCTTGATTTCTTTGATTTCGGACAACATGTCTTTGATTGCGCTGAAAAGGGAGGGCTTTTTCCATGAAAGCTAAGCCGCCCGTGCTCATCTTAGCGGTGATGAGCCCCTGTCTTCTTTGGGCCCAATCATCATCGTCGGGCACGATCGCCGTGCAAGTGAGCGGCTTTAGCGGCCCGCCTACGATAACGGTGACGACTAGTCCCCTGCAGTTCGGCACCATCACCGTGCCACCAAGCGGCTACGTAGACTATTACCCGGATGGCGGCACCGCCACAGAACCCTACAACACAACACTTGCCGGTGGGAACCTCCAGGTGACCTTCACCCCGGCCCGGAGTGGTGCGCTTACGCTCAGCCTCACATATGGCACCCCGGTATTAGGGTTCTCTTTTACCCCTCAGGTCCCGAGATACAGAGTCAACAGCGACGCTTACAGCAGCTCATCAAGCTTCCCTAACCAAGGAGGGGGGTCAAATAGCGGTAAGTTCCGCGGATAACGTCTACATATGGCTAGGAGGCGTGCTCCGCGTGCATGCGGGGGCTTCCACGAGCAGCACCAACATCTTGACGATTAGCTACACCGTTACGATTCCGTAGGGGAGGTTCTGCTTCGGCTGTGGTTTTGAAGAGGCCCGCCTGATGGCGGATCTCTGCTTTCTTGGCCAGACCCGAGACTATGTGGACTTTCTGGATCGCTGTTGGGCTGCGGCTAGGCGTGAGCGCGCCGCTTGTGGCTCAAATCAGCCTTTATCCCTTAGCCGTTGCGTTGCATCCGCGTACGGGGGCGAGCAGCGTAGAGGTTCGCAATACGGGCTCTGAACCTTTGGAGGTGGTCGTGTCGCTGCTGTTCGGCTATCCCACCTCGGATTCCCTGGGCGGGCTTTCAATGGAATATCCTCAGGAGGCGGCTCGTTCTCCGTTTGGGCGCTGGGGATCTTACTCCCCACCTGCGCTTTTTTCCCCAGCGTTTCAGGCTAGAGACGGGGCAAAGTCAGACGCTTCGGTTTTTAGCCCGGCTTCCGGCTGAAGCCGGAGCAGGAGTCTATTGGACCCGACTGGAGGTGCGCGGCACCCCGCCTCCTAAGCCCCTGGCACGGTTGGAGGAGGGGGAGATCCAAGCCCAAATCGTCGGCAGCCAAAACGTCATCATCTACCTTCGACGCGGATCCGTGGAGGCTCGCCCAGAGCTTGAGGCGGCGGAGGTGTGGGCACAAGGGGACGCTTCGTATCTGCGGCTGCGCTTGCGCACGGCCGCCTCTGTTCCGGCTATCGGGACTCTGCGTTGCCGGCTACGCGACGGAGCCGGCGTCTCGGTAGCAGAGGCTCGGGAGTACGTACCCATTTACGGGACGCTTACTCGGCTTTACCGCTTTTCGCTTCGGCAGCTGCCCCCGGGCTCGTATACTCTAAGAGTACGTAGCCGAACGACCCGACCTTAAGCCTGAGGACCTGATCCCTGCAAGACCGCTTCGGCAGCGGGTTGTGCTGTATCTGCGAAGATGAAGGGCCCTTTCTGTTCGCGTTGACCTTGTGGGGGACTTTCGCCGTCACCCCCTGGCTTGGGGCGCAGCCTCGCCGCGAGGCCGAGGTGCCTCTTGAGCTGGACCTGTCGAGGGGCGAGCCGGCGATACTGCTGGCGCGGTCTGTGCGGGAAGGCTCCCTGCTGATCCCTTTGCGAGCCTTTTTGGAAGCCCTTGGGGTTTTTCTTGTGCAGGGTGAGCCGGAAACCTGGTGCGGCCACATTCAGGAACGGCGGTTTTGGTTTTGCCTGGATCCCAGACGCAGGCGTATCACGACTCGGCGCCAGTCCTTTATGGCCTCCGAGGCGGAATGGCAGCTAGAGGGCGAGGAGCTGTTTGTTTCCATCCCCGTCTTAGAGCGCCTGTTAGAGGCGCGTTTAGAGCTCGATATGCAGGGCCTGCGCCTGCGCATCATCCCACAGGGACCCGTTCCGCCGGCCTTGGTGAAGGCCCATCTGCGAGAGCTCAAGGAAACAGGCTTAAACTGGGAGTTTTTGCCGTCCTGGTAACCCCCATATATTCCCCGCAAACTCTGGCAGCCGGGACTGCTTGAGTACACCTTAAGCTGGGAACGCGCGGGGAGGGCGCCGAGGCCACGTGCGCTCTGGCGCGCGGGGGTGCTGCTGCTAGGAGGTGATTTAGAGGCCTCGGGAATCGTTCAAGCTGAGCCCCGCTTTCGCATGCTGCGAAGCGATTTAGAGGAACTACGCTGGCGCTGGAGCTTTCTCCGGCCCTGGCTGCGGCAAATCACCGCGGGAAGCTTCCCGCTGCCTTGGCTGCCGAACGCGACAGTGCGCGGGCTGTGGGTGCAAAACACGCCACCCTATCTAGAGCGCGGCCGGGGTTGGGTAACGGAGGAAGGCTTTTGGCCTCCCGGGACGCGGGTCGAGGTCTACCAAAACGGAATCTTCATCGGCCGGGTACGGGTGCCCCAGGATGGACGTTTGCTTTTGCGCGTCCCCTTACTAGAGGGCGCAAACGAACTGCGCCTGCAGGCTATCACTCCAACCGGAGAGCGGCTGCAGGAGACCATCAGCCGGACGATCCCCTACTATCTGCTTCCTTTTGGGGCCTGGCGCTATGAGCTGATAGGCGGCCTGTTACATCCGGAGTCCTTACCCGTTTTGGGAGCCCGCCTTGCCGCTGGCCTTGGGCCGCAGCTTACGCTTCAGGCGGGCCTAGTACGGGTCTGGAAATCCGCAGGTGGGCCGCTATCGACCGCCTATTGGGGCGCCTTAGGCGCGGCGCTGGGGTCTTGGGGGCTATGGCAGGCCGAAGCGCTCTGGCCGTTTCGGTATCAGAGCTCGATCCAGCTAAGGGGGTCCAGAGGGCTTCTGACATCGGCCTCCTGGCAGGGGAGCTGGCGTCTGTGCCGCACAACGCGCGGCATAAGCAGCAGTACGGCACGGCCAGCGCTTCCGTTCCGATTCGGTTCGGGCGGCTCACACTCACCCCGTGCTTGGCGGGGTCGTTTGTCGGCTTCTTAGGCCAACGTCTGTTTGCGGTCCATCCCGCGCTTTTCTTCGCGACCCCCCTTGGTTCGCTTCAGTCGGCCTACTGGCGACGATGGGTTGGGCCCCGGCTTGGCGGGTCCGGACAAACGTTAGAGGGACCCTTGAGCCTGCACCGAACCGTAGCCGGAGGTCCGATGTATTTGTCGGCGCACGTCCAGTACGCCCCCGCGTCCTGGACCTTAGCGCTTGCGGGCTTTCAGCTGAACCTACCTTTTGGCACTTCAGGAGGAGTGCGGCTTTCCGGAAGCCGATTCTCTGACGGCTCTCGGCAGATGGGGCTTAGCTTGGCCCTTTCCCTGGGCTCCTGGGCTCGCCTGTGGGGGCAGCGCCATCGGCTCTGGAGCCCCGCCCGCGGCGCAAGCGAACGCGAGCACATCGCTCTGTCCGGGGTTCTGCTCTGGCTTCCCGGCGGGGGTTATGGCCTCGAAACAGTCCGCCGGGAGGGGGGTTCTGGATCCAGGGCTTTCCAGATCAAAACGG
Organism: Bacteroidota bacterium; assembly: GCA_025059945.1. Classification (NCBI taxonomy): domain Bacteria; kingdom Pseudomonadati; phylum Bacteroidota; species Bacteroidota bacterium. The sequence goes on along the minus strand of JANXDC010000002.1, from coordinate 31,795 downwards.
CAACGGCCGCTGGGACACCGGCGAAAGTGAGCTCCCCGGAATAGAGGTACGCTCGCGGCCTGCGCTTTCCGTTCAGACCCGCCGAAACGGGCTCATCCTATGGGGTGCGAGCCCGTACGGGGTCTATCAAACCGAGCTTTACAGCCAGATCTTGCCCTCCTATCGACCCCGAGCGCCCCTCTTGCCGCTCGTTGCGCCCCCGTATGGACTGATTCCAGTGCGCGTGCCCCTGGAGCCCACAGCCGCGTTGCAGGGAGAGGCCTGGATCGAGCTAAGAGGTCAGCGACGCGCCCTGCCGGGTCTTGTGCTGCACCTACTGCAGCGCGACGGGAGCCATCGGTTTACGCTGAGCACCTTCCACAGCGGCCACCTTTACCTGGAGGGGATACCCCGCGGCGCTTATGAAAACTCAAGCCCGATCCGGAGCAACCGGCCCGTATCGGGGCGTATTTGCAGAAGCCCATTTTGCTGCAGATCGATCCGTCGCGCCAAGCGGTCTTCACCGCGAAGTGCGGTTACTCCCCCTAGCCGGCGAACCAGCCTCTGCCCCCCTGGAGCCGCAAAAGGAGCTCCAGCAAGCGTCCCTGCGGCCTTACCGGTGTGTAGTACAGCTTGGTTCCTTTCGATCCCCAGAGGCCGCGCGCCGCCATCTAGAGGGGATACGAGCCCGCTGGAGGGGCCGCCTTCATGTTGTGGCGCGTCCTGAGGCTGGGCTATATGCGCTCTGGACCGACACGCTGAGTTCAGACGGCCCTTCAGGAGCGCCTGCAGACGCTGCGCGCCCAAGGTATAGAGGGCTTGGGGATTCGGCTCGCACAGCCCTCCGCAAGACAGGGGTTTTCTGTGGCTTCGGGGGCCTTCCGAACCCTAAAGCCCGCCCGCGCCCTGGCTGAGCGGCTCGCTAGAGCCCTCAGGACGGTCTGCGTTGTCGATTTTCGGCCGACAAGCGGGTTTTATGTGGTCCTTACCGTGCCCCTGTCCTCGCGACAAGAGGCCGAGCAACTGCTAGCGCGCGTTCGGCTTAGTGGCGAGGTCCCGAACGCCTACCTTGTTCCCGTAAGCCTGGATGCGTGGCGGCCTCTTTATCGGACTAGGAGCTAAGGACGGCGCGGCCGATGGAGCGCACAAGCAAACGCCAAGCGGGCCAATCCGCCGGATGGAGCGTCTCCTGTTCCCCTGCCTCAAAATACAGATGCAGGGCCCCATCCGGATCCAGACGAGCCCCCTTTAGACGCCGGAACCGAGGCGCACGTCCGCAGAGCACATCCCAGACTCGCTCATAAGCCACCCAACCCGGACGTACGCGCAGCCGAGCAGGGCGCAAAAAGAGCATCCCGAGCGCCCCTAACAACCCCGCTATGGATGGCAACACCAGGAGGGCAAGCCAGAGCCCAGGGCGCAGTCGGCCCTCCAGAGCCCATCCCAAGATCAGCAGCATGCCCAAGGGGGCTAACCACCGCAGGGCATGCGCAGAAGCAGAGCGCCAAACCCCAGCCCAAGAGAACGCCTCTTGGTAGCGGCTCTGAAACGTGCGTTCACTGGCACCCGCTGCGGACGCTTCGCGTCCCGGGTCGCTTATGGTAGTAGCCCTCGACCTAGGATGCCGGCTCATACCAAGCTGCGGCCGCCGTCTACATGCAAGACGTGCCCGGTCAGGAAATCGTGCTCAAGCAGAAACCGCACCGCCGCCGCAACCTCTTCTACCGTGCCGGGCCGGCCCAGGGGGACATCCCGGGCGAACTCCTCGGGCTTCACCACGCGCCCCGGTTCAGGCAGGATGGTGCTTGGGGCCACGGCGTTTACCGTAATTGAGGGGGCAAGGTTCTTAGCCAGCACGCGCACCATGAGGTTCAGCCCGGCCTTCGAGATCTGATACGGCAGGTAGGCGCGCCAGACGAGCTCGGCAGCCACATCGGAAATCGCCACGATCTTGCCTCGTATGCCGGCCGAATCGGGCTCTTGACGCAGCATCTGGCGGGCAGCCGCCTGAGCCAGAAAAAACGGGCCCTTGAGGTTGATATCGAGCAACGTATCCCACTGGGTCTCGGTTAGTTCCTCCCAAGGGGTTCGGAAGAAAACAGCCGCGTTGAGCACGAGCACATCTAGCCGTCCCCACAAGCTCCGGATGCGCTCCAGAAGCGTCTGCGCTTGCTCCGGATCCCGCGCATCGTAGGGCCAGGCCACGATCTTGCGCTTTGTCTCCTCGCGGAGCGCCTCGGCCAGCGCGTGCGCCTCGGCCTCGGATCGATAGTACGTAAAGGCGACTTCGCAGCCGGCGCGCGCCAGCATCTGCACGATGCCCCGTCCGATGCGCACCGCCCCGCCTGTGACGAGTGCAACTTTGCCCTCTAACCGCATTGAGGCGTTAAAGCGAAGCCCCGCATGAATCAGCGCCCAGTGGTCGTAGGCGCTCGCAGCATGCGCTCCTCTAGTCTGGGATAGCGTTCTAAGATCCCTTCTTCTCGCATGAGGCGCTCGATGGCCTCAACATCCATGGGCAGCGCCTCGGAGACGATTTCTACTCCGCTCTCCGTGATGATCACTACGTCTTCAAGCCGGATGTACAAGCTTTCCTCGGGCACGCGCAGGGCGGGCTCGATCGTAAAGACCATACCCGGCCGCAGAGGGCCCGTATAGCGACCTACGTCGTGGGTGGCCATCCCCAGCCAATGTCCTAGCGTGGTGTGGGGGTTTTGGGCCGACTCTTTGTAACTGGCCACAAAGGACTCCGCGGCCCTCCGATAATGAGGCCGGGAGAACCGGCTTGCGGCGAGTATGCGCTCCATCTCGGAAGCAGCTTCCTGCTTGATCTCCTGCGCCGTGCGACCCGCTCGGATAGCCCGCAGGATAGCCCGGTAGCAGGCCAGGTAGAACGTGTATAGCTCTCGCTGCTCGGGGCTAAAACGCCCATCTACGGGCCAGATGCGCGTAACATCGCTCATATAGTAGCCCACATCCGGTGCGTAATCCATGAGCACGAGCTCCCCGGCCTGCATTTGTCGCTTGCCTGCGTGGTAATGGGGATACCAAGCATTGGGGCCGCTGGCCACGAGCGCATAATAGGCATCCCCTTGGGCTCCGTGACGACGAAAGATGAACTGAGCCAGCGCCTCAAGCTCGTACTCGTACTGTCCGGGCTGCGTGGAGCGCATAGCCTCCCGAATGGCCTCCATGGCCAGGCGCGTGGCCTTGCGCACGAGCTCTAGCTCTCGGGGGCTTTTGATGAGCCGTAGGCTATCGAGTATCGGGGATAGGTTTCGGATCTCCAGCTGCGGGAAACGCATCCGAAGCAGCCCTACAAAATGGCCTTCGCGTGAAGGGCGTCCGTCCCAGGGGTCTGAGGCCCAGTCCGCTATGGTGCGCAGGGCGATGTCGCGGCTCGTGGCGAGCCCCTCGGCGGGATCTAGCGGGGTGTAGAGCACCCGGACCCCGCGCAGCACGTAACGAGCCAGATGTTCTGCCAACAGCTCAACCCCGTATACGGCATCTATCCCGCTCAGACGCTGCACCAGCTCCCCATCCTCGGCTGAGAGTACGCGACCCTCACTGCGCTCACGGGCTTCGTTGCGATGGGGTAGATACAGCATGGCCCGCTGCACGGAGCCGTCCAGAAGCAGGTACGCATGGGGGGTCTCAACCCCGCAGAGGTAATAGAAGTCATTCGCCTGCCGGAAGCGCACATACCCCACGGGACTGGGCGCGCCCGGCAGCAGAGCGATGGCCCCGGAGCCAATGGCCTGATACAAGCGCGCGCGGCGTTGAGCGAATTCCTCCGGGGGAAAGTCCGACGTAAACAGCGGCGCCCCCACCTGAGCATGCGCCAGCGCGGCGCATACCTGCATAAGCCCCAGAAACGGAAGCCAACGCATGGCTTATCTCCTCAATTCGCTCCCCCTAATCTAGGAGCTGGCCCACACCCGCATCAAAAAAGGCCGCCAGGTACACCTGGCGGCCTTGCGGCGAGCTCGGTTCGTCACGATACGGACAGGGCCACGTACAGGTAGTTCGATCCCTGGCGAAGGCGTAGCAACACGACATCGCCTGAGCGCACAGCGGAGAGCGCGCGCTCAAGATCCCGCATCGTGCGCACGCTCTGTCCGTTGGCCTCCACGATCACCATGCCGGGCCTGAGGCCCGCCATTTCCGCTACGGAGCCCGATCGGACGGAGGTGATGACCACGCCTTCGCGATCTGAGCCCAGCCGGTAGCGCTGGGCCAGCTCATCGGTGAGGTTCTGCGCGCTAAATCCTAGCTTATCAAGCAGCGCTCCTCTTGAGCCAGGCTCCGAGGAAGGACCCTCGGATCCACCACCGGAATCTTCGGCTCCAGCCAAGAGGTTAGGATCCAGCGTGCCTAGGGTCACGTGCACCTCCTGGCGACGACCGTCACGCAGGATGCTAAGCGTGACACGCGAACCCGGACGGCTAAAGGCGATGCGGTTACGCAGATCGGACTCGTTCTCAACGGGCTGACCGTTTACGGCCAAGATCACATCCCGAGGCTTGATACCGGCCCGCTCCGCGGGGCTTCCCGGAGCGACTTGGCTCACCAACGCCCCTTGCGGCCGCTCCAGCCGCAGCGCGCGCGCTAGCTCCGGCGTAATGCGCTGGATCGTCACCCCCAGGTAGCCGCGCTCGACCTTGCCTTTCTCCAGGAGCTGCTCCATGACCCAACGGGCCATGTTGATCGGGATCGCGAAGCCGATCCCCTGAAAGCCGCCTGTGCGGGTGGCGATGGCCGTGTTGATCCCCACAAGCTCGCCCCTCGTGTTCACCAAGGGGCCCCCGGAATTGCCCGGGTTAATGGCCGCGTCGGTTTGCAGGAAGTTCTCGAAGGCCCGGCCGTCCTGGATGATTCCCGTGCGGCCCTTCGCGCTGATGATGCCAGCCGTAACCGTGTGCTCTAGGTTCTCCGACAGGGGGCTGCCGATGGCCAGCACCCATTCGCCTACCCGCAACCGGTCGCTATCGCCGAGCGGCAGCGTGGGCAGGCCTGTGGCGCGGATCCGCAACACAGCCACATCAGTGGCCGCATCGCGGCCCACGACTTCGGCGTCGAAGACGCGCCCGTCGTACAACCGCACGCGCAGCCGCTCTGCGCCCTCCACGACGTGGTTGTTGGTCAGCACCACACCGTCGGAGCGCATGATCACGCCGGAACCCAGACCGCGGGCGCGCTGCTCTCCTTCCGGCACATCGAAGCGAAACCAGTTTTCAAACGGCGTCCCCTCAAAGGGATTCAGGAAGCGCGGCGCACGCACCACACGTTCGGCCGTGATCGTCACCACCGAGGGTACTACCGACTCGGCCACATCAGCAAAGGCCTGACTGAGATCGGTAAGCGTTTGAATCCGGCGCTCCGGAATGCTCACGGTTCCGTTGTCCGCTGCATGGGTGCGCTTGACCTCCACCCATCCGGTATGCAGGCTCACAACGGCCGTTACCAGTAGACCGGCCAGGAAGCCGGCTAGGGCCAACAACCAGGCTGATTTACGGGTGCGGGTGTGCATTGGGAGGTCTCCTAATGCTTCGGTTCGTCCTCTACATAAACGCACTACATCGCTTAGTTATTGCATCCGCCGGCCCGAAAGATCCCAGAAAAAAACCCGGCGCCACTCGAAGGCGGGCCGGGTAGTGCCGTGGCAGCCCTAAGCGGAGACTACTTAATCACGATCTGCCGGGGCTGCTGCGCCTCGGGCTTCGGGATCGTGATCACGAGCACCCCATTGCGGAAGCGCGCCTCAACGGGCTTGCCGTCAGGGGTGAAGGGCAGCACGAACGTGCGCCGGAACGTCCCGTACCAGCGTTCGGCCCGATGCACACGGGCCTTCTCAAATTTCGGATCCGGCTTGCGCTCGCCCTCCAGCGTAAGCTGATCCCCCACGAGGGTGATCTTGATGTCCTCTTTGCGAAGACCGGGAAGCTCGGCGCGGATGATGAACTCCGAATCCGTGTCGAAGACTTCCACATTCGGCACGCGCCCTGAACGCGCCCAGCCGAAGGTCTGCTCCCAAAGCGCGTCTATCTCGCGCACCATCCGGTCGATGTCGCGCGCAATCGAGCGCGTCCAATCCGGAGCGAACGGATCGCTCCACAGCGTCGGCAGCATCGTGCGCACCAGTGTCGCCATAGCCTATACCCTCCTTACTTGATTTCAATCGTCCGCGGCTTGAGCTGCTCCCGCTTACCGATGCGGAGCTCCAGCACCCCGTCCTTGAGCTCGGCCTCCACGTGATTGGGGTCCACATCATCGCCCAGAACGAAGGTGCGTTGATACCGGTACCCGCTCTGGCCCAGATGCCGCTCCAGGAGCGGATCCTCAACACGGGCCTCCAGGCTCAGGCGGTTCTCCTCTAGCCGCAACGTAAGATGCCCCTTCTCTACTCCAGGCAGGTCGAAGAGCGCCACATAGGCGTCCTCCAGTTCGTAGATGTCCACCTGGGGGGAGAGGGTAACGTAGCGCATCTCAGTAGGTTCTACCGCCTGAACCTCTTTCTTGACTACCTCTGCCATGGCCGCATCCTCCTTTGTTCTTTCGCCTGAGTCGTTCGCACACACCATGCCAAGCTCAGCTGGACGCGGATTTCGGGGAAGCGTGAACAGGCTAAAAAGACAAGCTGACAGGGGGTTTGTCGGTTTGGCAGCAGTTATTCAGACAAAAATGTCCAAAAAGCGATCAGAGCCCGGGCCACCAGTCCGGGGGCTTCTTCAGCGGGCAGGTGGCCCGTGCGGCGTACGGTCGCCTCATATACGACGGGAAACAGTTCCCTTAGGCGATCCCGCTCCCGGATGGGCACAATGCGGTCCGCTTCGCCCCAAAGCAGAAGCACCGGAGCGCGCACCCCTCGGAGCCGCTCCGGGGCGAGCGCGTTGCGGCGACTGTCGCGCAACATGCCCAGAAGAGCCGACTCCCAACCCGGGGTCTTTAGGGGTCTTCGGTAGCGCTCCAGGCGCTCGGCGCTGAGCGCAGAATCCGGCTGGTAGTAGGCCAGCCGAAGGGCGGCTATGGCCTCGGGGCCGGACAGGCTCTCTCGAATGCGCCGCTTAAGCAGCGTCGAGACGGGGGGCAGGCCTAAAATGAGCCGTCCTATGCCGGCGGGCCCCCGCGGCTCCGTAGCGATCGCCGGCGCGATAAGCGCAAGCGATCGGATCCGATCCGGAGCCAACAGAGCCAGGTGCGCAAGCACGCTGCCGCCCATGGAATGGCCCACCGCGTGCACCGCCTTTAGCCCCAACGCGTCCAGTAGGGCTACAAGCCTCCGGGCCTGAGCCGGGTGGCTGTAGTCGGCTCCGTTGGGCTTATCCGACAGCCCAAAACCTAGCAGATCCACGGCGTAGCATCGATAACCCCGGGCGGCCAGGCTGTCCAGAAGCGGCTCAAAGCTCACCGTGCTTCCCCCGAAGCCGTGCACAAGCAAAACAGGCTCGCCATGTTCAGGCCCAGCGGGGCGCACGTAGAGCCTGAAGCGTCCTGTCGAGAGGAAAAAACCCTCCGCGTCGGCGAGCATGCGCGGATCTACGCGGACCGACTTCGGCCCGGCGCAGCCGAGCAGACCCCAGATCAGCAGTGCGATCGCCGCGCGAGCCATCATCGCGAAAAGATACGCACCCCAGGCCTTGTTTAGCCTCTTGGGGCCCCGCTACTTTATGGACGTTGCATGATGCCACCGCGACGCCTATTGGCTTTGCTAGCGATCGGATGGGCGATCGTATGCGCCCCTCAAATCCTTGAGGCGCAACCCTTTGCGGCCCTGCGCCTTGAGACCTCAGCTCGGCTTTCGGCCCTCGGGGGGACTTCCGTAGCGCTTGGGCGCGGGGACCTGGCCGCGGCCTGGCATAATCCCGCTCTCCTTCCAGGGGAGGGCGCCCCTGAGCTGGGACTGGGATACGGTCGCCTGTTGGGCACGGTCGAGGTGTTCTGGTTGGGCACCTGGAGGCCGCTTGCGCCTCGGCAAAGCGCGGGCCTGCAGGCTCTGGTGCTGCACTACGGATCCATGGAGCGCCTGGACGAAGCGGGCCAAGCGCAGGGTCGCTTTACGGCTCTAGACGCCCTGCTGGGCCTGCAGTACCGGCGCACCTACTCCGATGCGTTGGAGACGGGCGCCGGGCTTAAGGTGCTTTACTCGGCCCTTGAGCGCTACACGGCCTTGGTCTTGGCCCTGGACCTGGGGGCCAGGTGGCGCCTGCCGCGCCAATGGACCCTCGCCGTGGGACTGCGGCATCTGGGATGGACCTTAAAGCGCTACACCGCTACCCCGGAACGGCCCGAACCTGAGGTGACGCTTGCGATCTCCAAACGACTTGAATACCTGCCGCTTACGCTGCACCTGGCCACTCTGGGTTCGGCTGAGGCGGAACGGATTTACGCACCCTGGGAGGATCTCGCATTCGGAGGGGAGCTAACCCTAGCCCCCAGTCTGCTGGTGCGCTTCGGCTACCGCATGCGGGAGCAACGGGAGCTTAGACACCAAAACCGGTTGGATATGGCGGGCCTGCGCTTGGGCTTCGGCCTGCAGTTTGGGCGCTTCGGGCTGGACTACGCGTATCGGTCCTTAAGCACCCCCGGCGGGATGCACCTTTGGAACTTACGCCTGGTCTTATAGCTCCCGACGCAGGCGCGCCACGGGAATGCCCAGCTGCTCCCGGTACTTGGTCACGGTGCGGCGAGCGATTTTGAGCCCGCGCTTGACAAGGATCTCGGCGATTTTGTCGTCGCTTAGGGGGTTGCGCTTGTCTTCCTGCTCGATAAGCTCCTTGATGAGGTTTTTGACCTCCCGGTTGGAGATCTCCTCACCGGATTCCGTCTCCAGGCCCTCGCTGAAGAAGTACTTCAAGGGAAAGGTGCCGAACTCCGTCTGCACGTACTTGCCGCTTACGACCCGGCTTACGGTCGAAATATCCATACCGATACGCTCGGCCACGTCTTTTAGGATCATGGGCTTCAGATGGCCCTCGCCATGCCGGAAAAAGTCCTCCTGCAGCTCCACGATCGCCCGCATGACCTTGAGCATGGTGTTATGCCGCTGGCGGATGGAGTTGATGAACCAGCGCGCATCTTCGATTTTCTTTTTGAGGTACTCGCGGGCCTCCTCGAGATTCGGGTCCTGACGGCGTCCAGGCTGCTGCAGCTCCTCCCACATCTGGCGATATTGGCGCGAGATGCGCAGCTCCGGCACGTTGCGCCGATTGAGGGTGACCACAAATTCGCCTTCCTGCTCGTAGACCTCGAAGTCCGGGGTGATGTAGTTGAGCTCTGGCGTTCCGTCTCCGTCTCCAGGCTTGGGGTTAAGGCGTTGCAGCAGCTGCCAGGCCTGTAGCAGCGCCTCTCGGGGGATCTCGAATTTGCGCAGGATCGCGTCAAAATGTTTGCGGCTGAGCTCTCCAAAGGCCTCCCGTACGATGCGCAGCGCCAGCTCTCGAGCGGGCGTGGACTCCGGGAGGGCCTCAAGCTGCACCTCCAGGCATTCTTTGAGCGAGCGCGCCCCTACGCCAACAGGATCTAGACGTTGGATCTGCTTGAGCACAGTTTCAACTTCGGCTTCGGAGACCTCTACGCCGTGCGAGAAAAGCAGATCATCGACGATTGAACTCAGCGGTCGGCGTAGGTAACCATCTGGATCCAAGGAACCGATGATTTGCTCTGCGATAAGCCGGCCTCGTTCGTCTAGATCCAAGTAGAGCAACTGCGCCTGCAGCCGTTCGATGAAGGTCTCCCGAGCGGGCGTGCGGGCCCATGGGTCGTCCTCTTCGTCGGGGTCTTCACCGCCTCGGGTCTGATAATACCGCTCCGGGTCCAGATCCTGACCGGCAAGCAGCTCCTCCCAGCTGTATTCGTCCTCAGAACGGGATCCGTCGGCGGCGGGCGTTTGCGGATCCCCCAAGGCCGCGGGCATGGAGGGCTCGGGAGACGACACGGGGGCAACCGAGACCTCCAGCGAAGTCTCCGATTCCGGCTCCTCTGGCTCGGGGACGAACGTTTCGGCGACCTCAAAGGCCTGCGCCTCTTCCTCCGTAAGCAGGAGCTCCTGCTCTTCCTCCGGCCCCTCTTCCAGGGCGGGGTTTTGCTCCAGTTCTGCGGCCACACGCTGTTCGAAAGCTAGCGTGGGCAGCTGCAGCAGCTTGATGTACTGGATCTGCTGCGGGGACAGGCGCTGCTGCAGGCGCTGTTGCAAGGACGTCTTCAGCATGGTGCTTCCTCCTCCGTAGCGTCCGCAACGGCGCGTAAGCGCTCATACCAAGCCAACCCCCACCGGCGCACAAGCGCTGACTGCAGAAAATCGATAAGTGCCACCCCTTCGCGCTCGCCGCGTCGGCGGCCGGCTTCGCAGATCGGCACCTGTTCGTAGCGGAGCACTTCCCGTCGACCGTTGGATTCGACGCGAATCGGGTAGAGGTGACATGATAGGGGTTTGCGAAACGAAATCCGGCCCTCCCAATAGGCCTGCTCCACGGCGCAGCGCGCTATGCCGTCCTCGAAGACGGCCAACACGCAGGCGCCCTCCTCCGGAGTGGTGCGCAGAGCCCAGCCCGCGCCATCGGGCTCCGCAAGCCCTTCCCGGCTGATCTCCCGCTGCGCTTCGGCTCGGAGGCGACCCCACAGGACGGGCAAAGCGGCCTCCAACGCGGCCAGCTCCCCAGGCTCCAGCGGCGCCCCGCCTACGCCCACCACGCAGCAGGCCCCCCGACAGGCCGGTAGATCACAGGCGAAACGAGCCCGCAGTACATCCAGGGAGACCTCAACCGTGCCCAGTTGGCGGTGCATATGTACTCAGCCCCCGATACTGCCGCTATTTAGCCTAGCGCGCTTAGAAAATCAACCCGTATCCTCTCTGCGGCCTGATTTTTGATGATCTCATCATCTCCCGTCCGGTTGTTTCCGATCTGAGCCCATCGTAGATTGACAGGCGAACTCTAGGTAAGTTTATCGGCTCATGGGGGATCCCCCCTAATAGTTCCCCCTACAGGGTCCGTCGGAGTTGACCGAAGGCAGGGCGCATCAATCCATGCACTTTCTTTACGAGGCCTGGAACGAAGCCCAACAGCGGCGGGAAAGCGCCTTCGGCCGTCTGTTCCGACTCTTTCAGGAGCTCCTGCTCCATACGGCCGGGGACGCGCAGGAAGCCCTGCATTGGCTTACCCAACTAGATCGGCATTACCGGTTGACAGACCCCGATTACGGAATCGGGGATTTTATCGAGGAGCTCCAAGAACGCGGCTACCTGCGCGAAGAGGAACCGGGCCGCGTTCAGCTCACCCCCAAGAGCGAACGCAGCCTGCGCCAAAGGTCCCTGGAGGAGGTCTTCTCCAAGCTGCGCAAACGCGGCCTGGGTCGACACCCCACCCCGCATCTGGGCCTGGGCGAGGAACCCCAGCCCGAGACCCGACCTTGGCAGTTCGGCGACAACGTGCAGCATATCGATCATCAAGAGACCTTTCGCAACGCCTTTCGCCGCTACGGGCTTGAGGATTTCAGGCTGGATGAGGAAACCATCGCCGTGCGCGAAACGGACCATCATGCGTCCACGGCTACGGTGCTGCTGCTGGATGTGTCGCACTCCATGGTCCTGTATGGGGAGGACCGCATCACCCCGGCCAAAAAAGTCGCCCTGGCGCTAGCGGAGCTTATCACAAGCCAATACCCTCAGGATAAGCTTGATATCATCGCTTTCGGTAATGAGGCCTGGCCCGTGGCGATTCGAGACCTTCCGTACCTGGAAGTGGGGCCCTATTACACGAACACGCTGGCCGCATTAGAGCGCGCACGCCAGATCCTGCGCCGCCGACGGGGGATGAACAAGCAGATCGTCCTCATCACAGACGGCAAGCCAAGCGCTATGTTCATAGGCGGCCGGCTCTACAAGAACCCCTACGGACTGGATCGGCGCATTGTAAACCGCGTGCTGGATGCGGCCATCCGATGCCGCAGGGAGCAGATCACGATCACGACCTTCATGGTCGCGCGCGATGCATACCTGCAGGCCTTTGTGCACGAGTTTACCCGTCTTAACCAGGGCCGCGCCTACTACGCAGCTCTGGACAAGCTGGGCGAGTACGTGCTGGAGGACTTTATCCGAAATCGTCGCAAGCGAGTCCGATGACCATACCCGACTACGACCGGCTTTTGCGCGTACGCACGCTGGGAGAGCTCAAGCGCTCCGGCTACCAGGTGTTGCCCGTAAAAGAAGAAATCCGACGCAACTTGCTTCGCAAGTTGCGCAAGGGGGAAACGCTCTTTCCCGGCATTCTGGGCTACGATCGGACCGTAATCCCGCAGCTTGTGCACGCGCTTCTGGCCAAACACGACATCATCCTGCTCGGCTTGCGTGGGCAGGCCAAAAGCCGGATCATCCGCTTGTTGCCGGAGTTCTTGGACGAATATGTGCCTGTTCTAGAAGGCTCCGAGACGAACGACAACCCCTTTGAGCCCATCTCCCGATACGGCAGGCGCCTAGTGCAAGAGGCCGGCGATGACGCTCCGATCGCGTGGCTGCATCGCAGCCAACGCTACGGAGAAAAGCTCGCCACGCCGGATACCACCATCGCGGACCTCATCGGCGATATCGACCCGATCAAGGCGGCCACCCGACGGCTTACGTACGCAGATGAAGAGGTGATGCACTTCGGCCTTATCCCCCGCATGAACCGGGGGATCTTCGCGATCAACGAGCTGCCCGATTTGGCCCCGCGCATCCAAGTAGGCTTGCTCAACATTCTGCAAGAGCGCGACGTGCAGATCCGGGGCTTTCCGGTCCGGCTGCCGCTGGATATTCTCATGGTCTTTTCGGCTAATCCGGAGGACTACACAAACCGCGGCAGCATCATCACCCCCCTTAAGGACCGGATCGATTCGCAGATTCTGACGCACTATCCGCGCTCTCTTGAGGTGGCGCTCGCGATCACCGAGCAAGAGGCCTGGACCGAGCGGGGGCTTGTGCGCGTGCACACCCCCCATATCTACCGAGAGATCATCGAGCAGATCGCCTTCGAGGCCCGTCAAAGTGAGTTCGTCGACCAAAAAAGCGGAGTCTCCACGCGCTTGCCCATCGCCGCATGCGAAAACCTTATCTCAAGCGTCGAGCGACGGGCCGTGCGCAACGGCGAATCGGAGGCCGCCGTGCGGGTATCGGACCTATACCACACCGTGCCCGCCATTACGGGCAAGCTGGAACTCGTCTACGAGGGGGAACAAGAGGGGCCCCTGGCCGTGGCCCGCCTCCTTATCGGCCGGGCCATCAAGGCGCGCTTTGTGCATTATTTTCCCGATCCCAACCGCAAGCCCGATGGCCGCCGCCCCTACCAGGAGATCCTCGATTGGTTCGCCCAAGGCAACACGCTTTCGCTACCCGACGACTTGCCACAACCGGAATACCAAAAGCGGCTCGAGTCCGTTCCGGGGCTTTCGGAGCTGGTCTGCCGTCATACGCGGCCCGGAAACGACCTGGAACGGCTAAGCATGATGGAGCTCGTGCTGGAAGCCCTGCATCAGCATTCGCTTCTGGGCAAGCGCGATCTGGACGATGAACACGCCTACGTGGACCTGGTGGGCACGATGCTAACCGGCCTTAGACAATCGGATGCAGATGCGGATGAAGACGACGAAGAAAGAAGTGGGAAGAGCCGTTGGTAGCATGGTTTAGCCTTCGGGCCCTCATAAAAGAGGCGGGGCGGATCGGATCCGCCCCGCCTCTTTTTTCTCAATGTCAAGGCGTACTCGGAGGTAGAGGCACGCTAATGGCCCTGCGCATCCAGCGGCAACCCGGACCCGGATCCTGCTCGGCCGGTCCGCAGCGCTGAGGGTAGAAGCCAAGCCCCCGAGCTGTGATGCGGGCCGGATCAATGCCCCGGCTTTCGTAATAGCGCCGTACGGCCTCAGCTCGGCGCTGGCTCAGGCGCAGGTTGTACTGGGCCGTGCCCACGTAATCGGTGTAGGCGTCGATGCGGACCATGTACTGCGGATTCTGCTGCAACAAACGCACGTTCTCATCCAATAGCCGCGCGGCCTCGGCGTCGATGTCCGCTTTGTCGAAATCAAAGAAGACCGTATTGAGCTCCGTAAGCGCAGGCGGCGGCGCGGGCCGAGCTTGAACCGTCAAACGAAGCCGACCCGATGTGCGAGCTTTACCGTCGGAGGCCTCTAGTTCCGCTGTGTGTGCGCCCACTTGGGCCTCCGTGGGCGTCCAGGTGATCTGCCCTGCGCCGTTGCCCAGATCCCGAAACTGCGCCCCTTGAGGCAGGGACAGAGCCCGCAGCGTAAGGGGATCCCCATCCGGATCAGAAGCCTGCACCGCGACCACCATGCGCTCTCCGACCATACCGGTCTGATCCGGCAGGCTGCGCCAAACCGGTGGGTTGTTCACAACAGGCGACGGAGGCGGCGGAGGCGGCGGCGGGGCGCTGCCTATGTTCAGCCGCAAGCCGGCGCTGTAGGTAAGCAGAGCGTCCCCGGTCAAAATTTTAGTGCCAAAGACGTCCTTCGAACCGGCGCTGTAGTTCTCCAGGTAGTCGCTCTGGGTGTGCCGGTACCCCACCTCCAAAAGGAGCGACAGTCGGCGCGATAAAGCAAATTCCAGGCCCGCCCCGATCGGCACCAAGAGCGTAACGGACCCATCGCGCAGCTTGTTGTCCCGGTTGTCGAAGGGTTGATAGTACAGAGCCCCGAGACCCAAAAAGGCGTAGGGGTTTACCGTGGCAGCCGGGGCGAAGCTGTATAGCAACTGGCCCTCAATGGGCAAAATCGTGGTATGAAAGGGCACCGTCGCCCCCCGGGGGAAGTTGCCGCCAGAGGGCTCATAGTGCGCCTCCCCATAGCCCAGCGCAAAACGCAACCCCAGGGTGCGGGAAAGCTCGTATCCCAGCTGTGCGCTTGCCATCCAGCGTCCCGTTACAAGCTGGAAGGCGTTACCGCCCACGGCGGTCCCAATACGATTGTAATCGCCCACGTAGGAAGGAAGTCCGACGTTCAGCCCCACCCACAGCTTGCGCTCCGTCTGTCCGTGCGTGATGGAGACTAGCGTAAAAAGCAAGGCGAAAACGCTGAGTGCACGCATACATCTGCCCTTTCTGTTGTGCCATACGATAACCGATCCCCCAGCGAAAGCGAGCGCACTCCTTGCGGGGTTTAAAATACGGCGCAGGGAATATAGCCGCAAGAAAAAGAAAACGGACTTTGCTACCCTGCGTAGCTCCAGCCCAAATCTGAGACCAGCAGCACGTCCTGAACGCGCGTGTTAGGCCGCTCCAAGCCAGCCGCCACCACCTCGCCGATCACAAGATCATGATCGCCCCCCGTCTGCACCCACTGCCGCACCCGGCACTCAAACCAGGCCGCCGCGCCCTCCAGAATCGGACATCCGGTAGCGGGCCCAGGCCGGTAGGCGATCTGAGCCATCTTATCGGGCCGCTTGCGCCGGCTTCCCACGACGCGCTGCAGCGCCTCGGCCCCCTCCTTGGTAAACAAGCTGACCGCGAAGACCCCGCTTTGGCGACATAGCTCGTACGAATACGCCTCCCGTTGCAATCCGAAAGCCACAAGCCGAGGTTCAAAGGAACACTGCGTCAGCCAGTTTCCCGCGAAGGCGTTGATCTCATCTTGATATCGGGTGCTGAAGGCAAAAAACGGATAGGGCAACAGCTGTAGCACCTCCCTCACGATATCCTGCGTCATGACGGCCCTCCTTGCCGTGGCTCTATAGGGAAGATATCCCGACAGAGGCGCTTCGCACAATCCCCGAAACGAGGGCCCCCAAAAGCAAATAGTTACACTTTTTCACTCGCTTGGCCGGGAAGCCCACCTCAAGAAGCGCCCGGGTCGTGTTTTACTTTGCTCTGTCCCCATGTGAAGTTTATGGCTTGATCTTTGTTGCACCCAAAGCTCGATCCGTATTGGACAGCCATGAGAGCGGCACGTCTGCCTGAGGTGTTTGTCGCGCCCTTGCTCGCAGATGCCCCCTGGGGGCTGCTTCTCTGCGACACAGAGGGCCGCATTTTGTATGCGAATCAAGCAGCAAGCAAGATCTTCGATCAAGACGCCGCGGCCCTACGGGGGCAGGATTGGTGCAAACTAACGGCCGGAGGGGTACTGTCTTCGCAGATCGGTGCGACCCTATCGTTGGGAGAACCGCGGGGGGGCCTCTGGGAAATCACGCGCCCCGATGGGCGCCGTATCTGGTGCCACTGGCAGGCTACCCCTCTACGAAACCCCGCAGGGCGCGTAATTGGCTCCGCCTTATGGGTACAGGAGATAACGGCCCGGATCGAACTGGAAAAAACGCTAGCCGACTCGGAGGCGCGCTATCGGAGCCTGGTCGAACACGCCCCGCTTATGATCTACAGCTTCGACCTGGAGGGCCGCTTCACCTATGCTAACCCTATGGCCTGCCAAGTAGTGGGCATGAACTTGGAGACGCTCCGCGGGCTTCGCTATACGGACCTATTGGAGCCGGCCCAGCGTGGGCGCGTGCAGCGCTTTTATCTGCGCCAGTTTCTCAGCCGCACCCCGCAGACGAAGCTTGAAATCGCCCTCAAGCTGCCCACTGGACGGCAGCTCTGGCTGCGGCAGCGCTGTTCGCTTCTTTGGGAGCACGATCAAGTGGTGGGCTTTCATTGCGTCGCCGAGGACATCACGGAAGCCCGCCTGGCCCAGCAAGCCCTCAGAGAGCAAGAACGCCGCTACCGAAACCTATTTGAGAGCGCACCGGATCCGATCCTGGTGCTCGACAAGGCGGGGCGCATCGTCGAGGCCAACGAACGCGCCGCGGCCGCCTTCGGCTATAGACCCGAAGCACTACACGGTCGGCCTCTGGCGAGCCTGCAGGCTATCTCACGCTCCTGCCAAGAGCCTCTTTTAGACCATCTGCTGAGCCAAGACAAACCGCTCATAGAGCAAGAGCTCACCTTCTGTCGCCAAGACGGCAAATTGTTCATCGCCAGCCTCCGAGCATCTCGGATCCCGCTCAATGACGAGAAGGTGCTCTGGCAGGTCTTCTTGCGTGACGTCACCGAGCTGCGCTTGGCCACAGCAGAGCTAGCGGCGCAGAAACTGCAGCTAGAAGAGGCCGTTCAGCTGGCCCGCGAACTAGCCGAGCAGGCCCAAGCGGCCAACCGCGCCAAAAGCGCCTTCTTGGCCTCTGTAAGCCATGAAATCCGCACCCCCCTGAACGGCGTAATCGGATACCTGGACCTCATAACGCAAGGGGCATACCGAGACGAAGGCGAGCGCAACGAATACCTGGAAGGTGCCCGGCAATCGGCCGAGATGCTCCTGGCCCTCATCAACGACCTGCTGGACCTATCCCGGATCGAATCCGGCCGCCTGAAACTCGAGATCGCCCCCTTCTGTCTAGAGGAGCTCCTGCGCGAGGTCTTGGAGTTGCTCGGACCCATCGTGCGTCAGAAGGGCCTCGAGATAGGCTACATCCTGCCCCCGTCGCTGCCAGCGCGGCTTCAAGGCGATCCGGATCGGGTGCGTCAGGTGTTGCTCAACTTGGTCTCCAACGCCGTCAAGTTCACCCATCAGGGCCATGTGTTGATCTGGACCGAGGTGCTACGCGAGGAAGCCCAAACGCTCTGGATCCGGATCACCGTACACGATACGGGCATCGGCATCGCTAGCGATCAGCTAGCGCGGCTCTTTGAGCCATTTGAGCAGGCCGATCGCCTAATCAGCCGCCAATACGGGGGAACGGGACTGGGACTGGCGATCTCCAAACAGCTGGTAGAGCTCATGGGCGGCCGCATCGGGGCCGAAAGTGAACCAGGGAAAGGAAGCGCGTTCTGGATCGAGCTCCCCTTCTCGTATGCAGAGGAAGAAGAGGAGCAGGCGCAATCCCATTTAGCCGGCCATCGGTGGCTCGTTATCGACGACCATCCGGCTAACCGCAGCGCGCTCGTGCGCATGTTGCGCGCCTTGGGAGCCGAGGCCGAATCCGCCCCTTCAGGCCGTGCTGGGCTGGAGGCGCTCAAAGGCGCACTCCTTGCAGGCCGTCCCTTTCACGGGGTGCTGCTTGATCTCAACATGCCGGATTGGGACGGCTACGATACGGCGCGCGCCATCCGGGCTGAGCCCCGTTTTCGCGAGCTACCGATCGTGCTCCTGTCCTCCTCGGCTGCGGTGGACCAAGCCAAGCTGGCCATGCTCGGGATCCGAAGGTGCCTGTATAGACCTATTCGAGCCTCGGAGCTGGCCAAACAGCTGCGGGCGCTTCCCCCTAGCCCCGCCGACCGCCCCAGCGCCTCAGATGGCCCACAGAAAACTCCGCTTGAGCCCGGTGAGGAGCTTAGCCCTCCCTGGCCCAAAGAGCGCTACCGGGTCTTGCTGGTCGAGGACAACCCGGTCAACCAGAAGATCGCCTCTACGATGCTTGAGCGCCTAAACCTGTCTGTGATCACCGCGGGCAACGGCAAGGAGGCGCTCGACGCCCTTCGACGCGCTCGGTTTGATCTGATCCTCATGGATGTGCAGATGCCCGAGATGGACGGACTAGAGGCCACGCGGCGGCTGCGTCAGATGGGCATCCAGACGCCGGTGATCGCGCTTACCGCGCACGCCATGAGCGGGGACCGGGAGCGGTTCCTCCAGGCGGGCATGAACGACTACCTGGCCAAACCCATCCGGCCTGGGCTTCTGCTTGAGCTGTTGCGGCAGTGGCTACCTCTTGCCGAGGCTGAGCCCTCCGCACAGCCCACACCCCCTCTGGAGACTGTGCTGGATCGGGCCGTGATCGCGGAGCTACAGGCGATCGATGAGACAAGCGACGGAGCGTTTTTGCGCGAGCTGGTCGAAAGCTTTCTGGAGGATGCCCGGGAACGGCTGCGCGTTATGGAACAGCTGGTGCATACCGGCCACTGGGAACAGCTTTACCGCGAGGCCCATACCCTCAAGGGTGGTTCGGCTAGCATCGGAGCAGAAGCGATGCGCCAACTCTGCGAGGAGCTCGAAAAGGAAGCGCGGGGGGGAGAGCCCTTGCGCGCTCGCTACCTCGTTGGCCAACTCCAGGAGGCCTATCGACACACCCGACGCGCTTTGCGCGAGCTCACCGGAGGGGAAGCCTTGGTTTGAACCGAGGCCCAAACGCTGCTTAAGGCCATCCCCAGTGGCGTAGCGCTTCGCGCACCCCCCAGGAGAGGCCCGCTCCCAGCGCGGCCCCCACGATCACATCCGAGGGATAGTGCGCCCCATAATAAGGCCGCGCCAAGGCCACTAGAGCGGCCCATGCGTACAAGGAGGCGCTCACGGCCCAGCGCCGAGCCTCCAGCGCCCCTCCAGTCGCCACAGCGAAGGCGAGCGCCGCATGACCGCTGGGCATCGCATAGGAATCGGACCGGGAGGGTTCCGGAGGGCTGCGTCGTAGGTCCAGAAGCACCCAATAGGGGCGTTTGCGTCCGATGGCGCGCTTAAGACCGAAAACAGCTCCGGCCACCACCCCTTCTATGAGCGCCAAACGGATCCCGGCCCGAAGCCAGCGCTCATCGCGCCGCACAAACCCCGTCGCCCACATACTGAGGGGCGCACCCAGAAAAACGGGGTAAGCGGAGGCGTTGGCGGCCGAAAGCAAACCGCCCCAGATCGGATCCTCTATCCCGTTTATAGCGCGCAGTAGCCGTACATCCTGGCGCAGCCACCAGCTGGAATCCTCGGCCGCCGCGACTAGGGAAACGCATAGCAAGCCTACGGAGAGAATCATGAAGCTAAAAGCGCAAGGTGAGCGTGCCCAGGCCCACGCGCACCCGGTAGCCCGAACTGCCGCTTGGGTGCAACAGCAGCCCCCAATCTAGGTCCAGGGTGCGGGAGTTGATCAGCCCCAACCCGCCGGTCAGGGCCCAGGGCACATGACCGCCCACCTGCAAGCCCGCCCGCAGGGGGATGAAGAAGCCCTCGCCGCCCAGTCGGTACTCTAGCCCCAGCCCCAACGCGGCCGGCGGCGCCGTCTCCGTCAGGCCCAGGCCCGCAGCCAAGGCCACGCGCAGGGGGCCGGCGGGCCTATACGCAAACCCCCCCTGCACGTGCGCCGGAAGCGGCACGCGCAAAGACTCCGATTGGCGATTGAAGGCGCGGTAGTGGACGCTTAGGACGCTATCCTCCCAAAAAGCGCGCACGTACTCGCCCAGGTCGTTGTTGAAGCGCTCTTTGAGCTTATCCGGATCCAGGCGTATGCCCCGGTACAGAAACTCGGAAACTTTGTTCGTGGCCCGCTGTGCCTGTTTGGTCAGCTGCGCCTGTCCCAGGTCGTTTAGCGCCACCGCCGCCACCCAGTTTGGCCTCCGGTAGGCCAACCCCACAGACACCCCCCATCCGCTGCCCGTGGGGCTGAGTACGCTCCAGGAGCCGGAGACGGACTCCTCATCCAACCACGCGTTCCAGCGCCTGGTCAGCTCTCCGGCCGTGCGCACCTCGATCCGATAGCGATGGCGGAGCTCTTGCCCTCCGCTGCTGATGGCGAGGGTTGAGCTCAGTTCAGCCTGCCCGTACGTCATGGGCAGCACGATACGGGGGGCGACGCCCACATAAAGGGCGCCTTCTGAATCGGAGCGCCAGATGGGCAACGCGATCCCAGCGGTCAGCTCCGTGTAATGCAGCAGGATCCCGTCGAGATTGAGCTCTAGCTCCCGATCCGGAGCCGTGCCCTTCAGCACCAGATCCAGCCACCCCCGACTCAGGCGCTGGCTGATGGCCAGGCGGCTGCGCAGAGCCAGGCCGAAGCCCACGCCGGATGTTCGAAGCCCGATCCCGATCGGCACCAGGTCCACCTGGCTATACAGCTGCCGCTCCGCGCTGGGCCCAAACCATTCGCGGAGCACCGCATCGGCCCGATCGGACCCGAGCGTCTCCCCCCCGATGAAGTATCGATCGTATACGGACTTGGGGAACAGGTTTGCATCCAGGCCCACCCCAAGGGTGCCCAGGGCGATCGTGACGGCTCCGGGGCGATCCGACCAGGCCAAATTGGCTGGATTGGCCAAAAGCCCGTATACACCCGTCTCCCAGACCACCCCCAGCCCCCCGGCCGCAAGCCCCCGAGGGGTAGCGGCCCACTGCGCCTGAAGCGCGCTCGCCTGCAACAGCAGGCCCATGGCTACTGCCCCGACTTGTGCTTTCATGGCCGCACCTTTACGTTAAGTTGCAGGCTTGCTGTGAGATCCACCGCAAGGCGGTCTTGGGCTCGGATCACAGCGCCCGGGCGAGCGGCTCCGGCGCGCAGGACGAGCCGCAGGTGTCGGGTCCGATGCAGGAGGTTGAGCTCCGACTCTTCCAGGCCGATTTCGAGTGCGCCCGTCGCCCGGCCTGAGGAGAGCCCGGCCGCATCCACCGGAGCAGGACTGAGCTCGAGCACCTGGCCCGGCTTGGGGATCCGAACGGCTAACGGCCTTCGGGCCTCATCCAAGAAGCCGATTTCGGAGATCCGAATGCCCATCGGAAGCCCATTCCGGTAGCTCAGGCGCACCCGTCCGGAAAGCAGCCGCAGCTCATCCTGCGGCTCGTTTTTGGGTAGATCACTCAGATCGGCCTCCACCGTGTCCGTAAGCACCACGGGATCAGCCAGCGTGTTTTCCAGACTCAAGGGGAGCTGAAAGCGGATCCGAGCTCGGAACGTTACGGGGGTGTTGAGCACGACGGCCTCGCCTGTGGGGTTGAGCAGAAACTTGCCCGTAAAGCGCACTTCTACGGGCAGGGCGCTCAGAAACTGGCTCAGGTTGCTGTTGCCGTCATCCAGCAGAAGCCGTATCGTCTGCGTGGCGGAGGCCGGTCGGGGAAGCGGAAACTTGATCGTGGGCCGGATCGCCTGCCCTCCCCTGAGAAACCCCCCTACGGTGTCGGCGGCCGTCAGGGCGTAAGGTCCTCGGCCCACAAGCTCGATGCGCGAGCCATCGGCTCGGCGGCCCTCGAAGACCCCATACAAGACCCCACCCATGAGCAAGTTCGTCTGGTATTCGAGGGTCATCTGGGCTCCCGAGAGCTTGAGGTTCTGGATGACCTGCGAGAGGTTGCGCAGATCCGAAAGGCGCGTGATGCGGGATTCCTCTACGCGAGCGATATCCAGCCGGCCGTCTCTGTTGCGGTCCTCCGAGAGCAGGATCGTACGGGGCACCAGGCGCGCCTGCACTTGGCTTACGGCCACGCGCTCGACGCCGAGCTGGATGACTATGGCCCGCGGGTTGGACTCGGCGCGAAACTGCGTGGGTCGGGCGAAAACATCGTAGCCCAGCTGACCGCGAACCGGGTAAAGCCGCATGCCCCGAACGGGTATCTGGATCCCCCGACGCACCTCGCCTGCTTCCAGGCGCCGAAACAGGTATTGATCCGGCCGGTCGACCGCGCCTTCGAAGCGGATCACGACGGAGTCGGCGGGGCCAAACGGGGCCCTGCGCAGCCCTTTAAGCACAATGCGCACGAACTCATAGGCCACCGGCTCCGTGTTGCGGATCTCGGGGATCTCGATGCGACCATCGGAGAAGGCCACAAAATCCCCCGGGGCGAAGCGCACGTTGTCCTCGGAGACGATCAACCCCCCGGAGACAACGGAGACCTGATTGCTCATCTCGATCGAGACACCCCGGATCGTAAGCGCAGGGATGGCGGCGTCGAACTGTCCGATATCGGCATCTTGTTCCAGGCCCAAAAAGACGCGCCCCGTTCCGGGCTGGGCGTCAAAAAGCTTGCCCACCGCCTCACGGGTGCTGTCCAGAAACACTTTTCTGCCGCGGCCCAGGAACTGATACTCCAGCTCCCGCACCAAAGCCAGGCTGAGGCTAGGTTGCACGTTTACATTCGGGGCTTCTGGGATAAGATCACAGGCCGCCAAAGCGCCCCATGCCACACCGAGCCAGCAGAGGATAGGAAGCCGCATAGACGTCCTCCCTACGTTTTAGACTCCCCCCCTTATCGTCTGGCGATAGTAAGCAGAAACGAACAAAAACTCAAGTGCCTGCGCTACTCATAACGCAGCGCCTCAACCGGATCCAACCGGGCGGCCCGGGCGGCGGGGTAGACGCCAAACAAAAGCCCTATGGCCGTCATAGCCAAGACCCCGCCGATAGCCCAGCCCCAAGGAAAAACCGGCCGGATGTCAAACTGCCAGGCCATCACGTTGCCGCCCAAAACGCCCAACAGGATCCCCACAGCCCCTCCGAGCTCACAGATGAAGATGGCCTCGAGCAGAAACTGCCACAGGATATCGCGCCTGCGCGCGCCCACGGCCATCCGGATGCCGATCTCGCGCGTGCGTTCGGTCACGGAGACGAGCAAAATGTTCATGATCCCGATCCCGGCCGCAAGCAAGGCGATACTGCCGATCAAGACCCCACCGGCCGTAAGATAGGGGGTGAAAAAGGTGACGGCCTGAGCTATGGACTCGTTCGTGTCGATGTAGAAATTATCGGGCTCCTCAGGCCGCAGGCGGCGGATTTGACGCAATAGACCCGTGGCCTCCTCCCGCGTGGCCTGCCGAAGCTCCAAGCTCGGCGCCTCAAAACTGATCAACATGGAGCGTGGCACTAGCTCTCCGGTGGGCGTGGTTCTGTAGGAGCCATAAACCTGAAAAAGCCGCGTAATCGGAGCCACCACAAAGCGATCTTGGCTCTGGCCAAAAGCGGAGCCCTTGCGCGCGACCACGCCCACAACTTGAAAGCTCACGCCGCCGATTTTGACGATTTTGCCCAGCGGGCTTCGGTCGGGAAAGAGCTTTTCGGCCACCTCGTGGCCGAGCAAAACCACGGAGCGGGCGTAATGGACGTCGTCTGCGGTCAGGTTCCGGCCCTCGGCTAGCTCATATGATAGGTGGGCCAGGAAGTACTCGTCGCCTCCCCAGACCTCCACGTTGGGCTCGGTGCGACGATCCGCATAGCGGATTCGCTCTACGCCAAACCAATCCGAGATCCCCACGGCCAAAGGCAAAGTAGCCCGGCGCCGGAATTCCAGGGCCTGCTCATACGTGATAGGGGGATTGGTGCGGGGCCGGCGATCGCCTGTGCTGATCTCCACGCTGGGCCGGTCCTGCACGATAAACACGTTGGAGCCCAAAAACCGCGTTGTGTCGCGAAAGTAGCGGTCGATCACCCCCACGGCCGTAACGGAGGCGATGATGGCGAAGACCCCTATCGCGATGCCCAACAACGTGAGACCGGAACGCAGCCGGTTGGCCTGCAGGGCATCCCAGGCCATCCGGAAGGCCTCTAGCACCGGCATAAGAGGAGCTCTACTCATAGCGCAGCGCCTCCACGGGATCAACGCGGGCCGCTTGGCGAGCGGGCAGGTACCCGAAGACGATCCCCGTCAGCACGCAAATCCCGAAGGCCAAAGCCACGGTCGCGGGGCTCATATAGGCGGTGAATATCCGGTTGATGCCCCAGGTTACGAGGGCCGCAAGCGCAATCCCGACCGCGCCCCCCAGAGAGCAGACCACGATAGCCTCTACCAAAAATTGCCACAAGATGGCCCGCGCCTTGGCCCCAACGGCGCGGCGAATGCCGATTTCGCGCGTGCGTTCGCGCACGGAGACGAACATAATGTTCATCACCCCGATGCCGCCCACAAGGAGCGAGAGAGCCGTAAGCCCGATGCCAACGGCGTAGATCACGGCCGTCACCTGTTCGTATTGGCGCCGGATCATCTCCTGCTCGTTGATCGAAAAGTCATCGGGCTGCTCGGGTCGCAGCGCACGCAGCCGCCGCATAATTCCGCGCAGCTCCTCCCGGGCTTCGGGGAGCAGTTGCGCGCTCGGATATTTGACCGTGATCGTAACGTCCCGGTCCCGCGTGCCAAAAAGCCGCCGGAACGTGTTAAAGGGTATGATGACCATGTTGTCAACGCGGAACAGACCCAAAGCCCGCCCCTGCACGGCCAGCACGCCTATGACCTCAAAGCGATACGAGCCGACATAAAGGCGCTTGCCCAAGGGACTTTCGTTGGGGAAGAGCGCCTCGGCCGCCTCCGCACCCAATACCGCCACAAAGCGCGCGGCTCGGTCTTCGGTCTCGGTAAAGAACCGCCCCTCGGCCACCTCGGCGTTGGAGACAAGCGGCATGTACGCGGATCGGCCTTGCACGCTTATCTCCGCGCTTCGGTCCCGGTACCGCACCGTCCGCCGCGTGGACACCCCCACATCCACGGCCGTGGCGTATTGGGAGAGGGCCAAAATCTGCTCCGCATAGGCCGGCTCTATAGCCCGGCGGTTGATGTACTCCCACCACCGATATTCGCCCTCCCCAAAGCCCCATGGCCATTTCTGCACGTACAACACGTTCGTGCCCATCATGGCCATGGTGCGCTCAAAGCCCCGGTTGATGCCGTCGATGGTGGTGAACATGGCCGTAACGGAGACGATCCCAATGATGATGCCGAGCGTGGTAAGCAGGCTGCGCAGCCGGTGGGCGCGGATGGCCTCCAGGGCCATGCGCACGCCTTCGTACCACTCTAGCGCCCAGCGGCGTATGCGTTGGCTCATGTACGGAAGGCCCCCTTAGACGCCCTTTCTTAAACGGAACCCTCAAGGCGAAGTTGCGGCCTACGGGCGGGGCTTCGCAGGCGCGGGCACATACGTGGGCCAGCTGGGGTCGATCTCCACACTCGGAAGCTGAACGGGCAGATCCCGATCCTCCTCCGCAAGCGGGTTGTACTCAAGCCAAACCCGGCCGTCGTAGGCCCGCACGGCGACGTAATCTCCGGAGCGGCCCAAGATGTAGTCCCTGGTCAGGGGTACTTTGCCGAAGGGGGTATCGAGCACATAACGCGGGATGGCAAAGCCCGTAATACGCCCCTGCAGCTCGCGCATAATCCAAAGGCCTCGCTCGATGGAGGTGCGAAAGTGCGCCGTACCCCCCACCAGTTGGGCCTGATAGAGGTAATAGGGCCGCACGCGGCTGCGCACAAGGCCCGCTAGCAGCGCCCGCATCTGCTCTGGGGTGTCGTTGATGCCCCGCAGCAACACGCTCTGGTTGCCTACGGGAAAGCCGTGTCGCAATAGCCGATCCACCGCCTCGGCCGCATCCGGGGTGATCTCCTTGGCGCAATTGAAGTGCGTGTTGACCCAGATCGGATGATAGGGCTCCAGGCGCCTCAACAGGGCCTCCGTGATCCGATACGGAAGCGTTACGGGATATCGGGTGCCCAGCCGGATGAGCTCCACGTGCGGAATAGCCCGCAGCTCTCGAATGAGCTCCTCTAAGGCCTCATCGCCCAAGGACAGCGGATCGCCGCCCGTCAGCAGCACGTCCCGGATCTCCGGATGGGCGGCGACGTAGGCGATCGCCTCCCGCCGTTCGGCCCGACTCAAAAAAAAGGCTGGATCGCCCACCATGCGCTTGCGCAGGCAATAGCGGCAGTATAGGGCGCATTCCGCCGTCACGCAGAAAGCCACCCGATCTCGGTAGACGTGAATCAGGTTCTTTACGGGCGCGTGCTCTAGCTCCGCCAGCGGATCTTCGCGGTCTAGCCCGATCGGATCGTCCAGCTCCGCCATACGGGGCACCACCTGCCGGCGCACGGGGCATTGGGGGTCCTCCGGATCCATGAGCGCCGCATAATACGGGGTGATCCCCCACTGAAAATGAGCCCGGGTGCGCTCCAGGGCCTGGCGTTCCTCTTCGGTCAGCCGAATGTAGCGGGCTAGCTCGGCCTCGGTGCGAATGCGATGCTGCATCTGCCAGCGCCAATCGCGCCACTGGGGATGATCGGCTCCGATAGGCTCCATGATCTTTTTGCATTAAAGATACGCGCGCCCCCTCGTTAGCGGGAACCCCCGGGGTCCGATGGGGTTGTAAACGGGGCACAAGGAGAGGCGGCGTGCGTATCGGGATCTCCTGCTATCCCACATATGGCGGATCGGGCGTGGTGGCTACGGAGCTAGGCAAAGCCCTGGCCCGTCGAGGTCACGAGGTGCACTTTATCAGCTACGCCATGCCCATGCGCCTGGAGGGCTTTAGCGAGCGCATCTTCTACCACGAGGTCCCGATCGTGCAGTATCCCCTCTTCGAGTATCCCCCCTACGACCTGAACCTGGCCAGCAAGATGGTCGACGCAGTGCGCTTTGCGCACCTGGAGCTGCTGCACGTGCACTATGCGATCCCACACGCCACGAGCGCCTACCTAGCCAAGCAGATCCTGGCCGAGGAGGGGATCCGGATCCCGGTCATCACGACCCTGCACGGAACGGACATTACGCTCGTGGGCCAGGACCCCAGCTTTGAACCCGTGGTGCGCTTTAGCATCAACCAGAGCGACGCCGTAACGGCCGTCTCCGAGTACCTGCGCCGGGAGACGGAGGCGCACTTTCGCGTGCGCGTCCCCATTGTGGTGATCCCCAACTTCGTCGACACGGAGCGGTTTCGGCCCATCAACAAGGCGCACTTTAAGCAGGCCCTCTGCCCAAATGGCGAAAAAGTGCTCGTGCACATCTCCAACTTCCGTCCGCTTAAACGCGTCTCGGACGCCGTCTGGGTGCTCGTGCGGCTTCTGGAGCGAGGCCTGCAGGCCAAGCTGCTATTGGTCGGAGACGGGCCGGAGCGCACGCAGGTGGAGCAGCTCTGCCGGGAGCTGGCCGCCTGCGAGGCCGTTCGGTTTTTGGGTAAGCAAGAACCGGTGGAGGAGATCCTGGCGATCGCGGATCTGTTCCTGATGCCGAGCGCCTCGGAAACCTTCGGGCTAGCTGCCCTGGAGGCCATGGCCTGCGGGGTGCCCGTGATCTCAACAGACGCCGGCGGGCTTCCGGAGCTTATTCGGCACGGCGAGACGGGGTTTCTGTGTCCCGTCGGAGACGTAACGGCCATGGCCGAACACGCCTATGAGGTGCTCACCAACCCCGCGCTACAGGAGCGCCTGCGCGCGCAGGCGCGCGCATGGGCCGTCTCCCGCTACGGAATCGAGCAAATCGTGCCTCGCTACGAGGCCCTGTACGAAGCCGTAATCGCGCGCCCAACCGTTCCTTCTTAACGCAGCGCACGCAACAAGATGGCGCCCCCAGAGGCGCGAACCTCCAAGGGCCGCCCCTCCGCCTTGGGGCTTTGCTCCAGATGGATGCCGGAACGTCCGCCCTCCCAGACGACGTGGGCAGCTGCGAGGGCCGAGTCCACGCGCACCCGATCGCCCCGCAGCCGCATCCGCAACGGGATCGATCGCGGCAGGTACAGCACAACATCGCCCCCGGCGGCCCTCAAGGAATTGACCTCAGAGCCCAGCTCGGCAAGCCACGCTTCGATATCCCCGCCAGAGGCGGTTAGCGCCAGGCTTCGACCCACCCGGACGGCCTTTAGCCTTATATCGCCGCCGCTTGTGCGCACGCGCAGATCCTCAGCCCTTCCGCTATCTAACCGGATATCTCCCCCAGAGGCGGAGATCTGGGCCTCGGAGGCGGCAAAATCGCGCAGCCGGATGTTTCCCCCGCTGCTCTGAACCGCAAGCGCACCGCCTACCCCGACAAGCTCGATTTCGCCCCCAGCCGTGCGGGCCTCTAGCCTGCCCGCAAAGGCCGAGGCGAAGATGTCGCCTCCGGCGCTTGTAAGGTGCGCTTGCAGCGCGCGAGGGGCGCGAACGTGAAACTCGAGCTCATAGTCCCGAAAAGCCTCCCAGAGCGCCTCCCGTCGGGGGCTTTCGTGCGCGATCGCGACCTCATTAGGATAAGCCCGCACCTCAAGATGATGGCGTCTCCACCAAGCGCGCGCTCGCTCTGCGCGGACGCCGCGCACCAGCACGCGCACCACCAGCGAATCTCCCTCCCCTCCCTCAAGGCGAACGGAGCCCCCTTCGGTGCGCAGGCTAAACCGCCCCCCTGGGGATAGGGAGAAGACTTGAGACCACAGCAGTTCCTGCTCCGGCTGCCTCTCTGTAGCTTCGGCTACGACGGGATGGGCCGCCGCCTGGTGGGGCTGCGCTGGACTCCGGCGGCGCGTCACATTCCATAAGCCGGCGGCCACCAAGGCAATACCTAAAGCGATGAGCACCCAGTTTGGCCGCATGAGTTGCATAATGACCCCCGCCCGCTCCCGAACGTGTACGCAATCCGCAGGATCGGGTTTCACGAGTTTTTTCCCGCTCAACCGTTGCACTTTAGCCGAAGGCTTGCTAGCATGGGGCGCTCTGTGTCGGCTTTGAGAGGAGGCATTGCGATGTCGGGCGCCCAATTCTATGCCACCGTACACCACCAGTTCGATAAAGCCGCGGCTCTGCTCGAGTATCCGGCTGGGCTCCTGGAGCAGATCAAGGTCCCCAACGCGGTCTACCGTTTTCACTTCCCTGTGCGTACGCGTCGGGGTCTAGAGGTGATCACGGGCTGGCGCGTAGAGCATAGCCATCACAAGCTTCCCACTAAGGGCGGCATTCGGTACGCGCCCTACGTGGACGAAGACGAAGTCAAGGCGCTGGCTTCCCTCATGACGTACAAGTGCGCCGTGGTGGACGTTCCCTTCGGGGGGGCCAAGGGGGCGGTCAAGATCGATCCTAAAGCGTATACGGCAGAGGAGCTAGAGGCGATTACGCGTCGCTATACGGCTGAGCTGATCAAAAAGCACTTCATCGGGCCTGGGATCGACGTACCTGCTCCGGACGTGGGCACCGGACCTCGGGAGATGGCCTGGATCGCCGACACCTACGCCACCTTCTTCCCCGATCAGATCGACGCCATGGCCTGCGTAACGGGCAAGCCCATCAGCGCCGGGGGCGTGCGAGGACGCGTAGAGGCCACCGGGCGCGGGGCTTACTTCGGCATCCGGGAGGCCTGCGCGCAGGCCGAAGACATGAAGGCTCTCGGGCTCAGCCCGGGGCTAGCGGGCAAGCGCGTGGCCGTGCAAGGGTGGGGCAACGTGGGCTATCATGCGGCCAAGTTCTGTCAGGAAGGCGGGGCCGTGATCGTGGCCGTGGGCAAATCCGACGGGGCCATCTACCATCCAGACGGAATCGAGGTGGAGGACCTAAACCGGTTTCTGTCCGAGGGTGGGCGCATTACGGAATATCCCAAGGCTCGGGCGCTTCCACGCCGGGAGGACGTGTTGGAGGTAGACTGCGACATCTTGATTCCGGCCGCGCTCGAGAACCAGATCACGGCCGAAAACGCCCCCCGGATCCGGGCGAAGATCATCGCCGAAGCGGCCAACGGCCCGACCACCCCAGAGGCCGAGGAGCTGCTTACGGCCCGCGGCGTGCTCATTTTGCCCGACCTGTACCTTAGCGCGGGCGGAGTGACCGTATCGTACTTCGAGTGGCTCAAGAACCTCTCGCACGTGCGCTTTGGGCGCCTCAGCAAGCGCTATGAGCAGGCCAGCCTGGGGCGCATGCTTCGGGCAGTCGAAATCGCCACAGGGCACGCCTTCTCGGAGCACGAACGGCAGTCGATTGCGCATGGCGCCGACGAGGAGGACATCGTCAACTCCGGCTTAGAGGAGACGATGATCTCGGCCTATCACCAAATTCGGGAGATCTGGAAGCGGGATCCCCGAACGGGCACGCTGCGTACAGCGGCTTTTGTGAGCGCGATCCGCAAGATCGCCACGGCGTACTTGGATCTAGGGATCTTCCCATAAAGAAGAAGGGCCCTCGCCCTGTGGGGCGAGGGCCCAAAATCTTCCTGGCAGCGACCTACTCTCCCGCCCTCTTGGGCAGTACCATCGGCCCTGGACGGCTTAACTTCGCTGTTCGGAATGGGAAGCGGTGTTTCCCGTCCGGTATAGCCACCAGGAAAGCAAACTCTACGCTCGACACGGCGAAGCAGAGGGTAGCGACGTTTGCACGCACAAGCGGCTGCGCGTCCAGCGCGGTGTAAAAATCCGCGCTCAAGTCGAACGGGCTATTAGTACGGCTCGGCTCAACGGGTTACCCCGCGTACACCTGCCGCCTATCTACCTCCTCATCTCGGAGGGCCCTTCAGGGAGGCCTCATCTTGGGGTGGGTTTCGTGCTTAGATGCTTTCAGCGCTTATCCCATCCGGACATAGCTACCCAGCGCTGCACCTGGCGGCACAACTGGTACACTAGAGGTCCGTCCGTCCTGGTCCTCTCGTACTAAGGACAGCTCCCCTCAAGCCTCCTGCGCTCGCCACAGATAGGGACCGTACTGTCTCACGACGTACTGAACCCAGCTCACGTACCGCTTTAATGGGCGAACAGCCCAACCCTTGGGACCTTCTCCAGCCCCAGGATGCGATGAGCCGACATCGAGGTGCCAAACCGGAGCGTCGATGTGAACTCTTGGCTCCGATCAGCCTGTTATCCCCGGCGTACCTTTTATCCTATGAGCGACGGCCCTTCCATGCGGAACCGCCGGATCACTAGGCCCGACTTTCGTCCCTGCTCGACCTGTCGGTCTCGCAGTCAAGCCCCCTTATGCCCTTACACGCTACGCACGATTGCCGACCGTGCTGAGGGGACCTTTGGGAGCCTCCGTTACGCTTTAGGAGGCGACCGCCCCAGTCAAACTGCCCACCTGACACGGTCCCTCGACCCGCTTCAGGGCCGCAGGTTAGACTCCCATTAGAACGAGGGCGGTATTTCAAGGGCGGCTCCACCCGAGCTGGCGCCCGGGCTTCTCAGCCTCCCGCCTATCCTACACACGCCCTAACAGAAGCCAATGCCAGGCTGCAGTAAAGGTGCACGGGGTCTTTCCGTCCCGTGGCGAGTATCCGGCGTCTTCACCGGCACCACAATTTCACCGAGCGCGCGGCCGAGACAGCGCCCAGGTCGTTACACCATTCGTGCAGGTCGGAACTTACCCGACAAGGAATTTCGCTACCTTAGGACCGTTATAGTTACGGCCGCCGTTTACCGGGGCTTCGGTTCGGAGCTTCGCCCTTGCGGGCTAACCCCTCCCCTTAACCTTC